>DXVY01000066.1 GCA_019417145.1 Clostridiales bacterium | reverse complement strand
CCTTATCGTTTCCCGCTCCATATTCTCCAGCATGGTATGCAGTCCTTTTTTCAAAATTTCCAGCTGCTCCCGAGGAATATTTTTGCACAAAAGGTTTTGCTGCTCCCGAAGACCCTCGTTGATCTGCTTCTCCATGGCATATGCCTTGGCGGTCAAAAGGATCTGTTTTTTGCGATCGTCCGCAGGGGTGGCTCGCATATCCAAATATCCCTTTTGCTTGAGCCCCTTTAAGGTGGCGGATATTGCCGGCTTGGATAATCCGAATTTTTCGTGAAGCTCGGTTGCAAAAACGGTTTGGCCCTTTCGGGCCAGGAGATAAGCAAGCGCAAGGCCTTGTGATGGGGAAAGGTCCAGGCTCTTCATTTGCCCTCGCCCGTACTGTTCTAAAAATACGTCAATCTGTCTTAAAAGTAAGACGATATTGCTTTCCATCCGCACTTTTCCTCCTTTCTTTGGTTCAGGCGGTTGACGGTTTTGCTTTTAACCATTCGCCTATAAACTATTATAGCGACTTTTTCTTGTAAGTGCATTTAGAATGCGCTATTATTAATAAGCAAAACTTATTAATCTATAAAACGACGCGTTTAGGGGTGATGGGATGAATACCTTTCAACTAACCTGTTTTTTAGCGGTCGCCGAGAATCTGAATTTTGCCCGGGCCGCCGAATACCTGCATGTGACCCAGCCGGCCGTCACACAGCAAATCCACTCCCTGGAGAAGGAATTGAATGTAAAGCTGTTTAAGCGTACCACCCGTACCGTCCGGCTGACGGCGGAAGGGATGATTTTTCTCCACGATGCACGGCGTATGGTGGATATTTCTGTCCGCGCCAAGAAGCGGTTTGAAAACCCCCATGAGCGGGAAATACAGACCCTTTCTATAGGCTGCTATAGCTACACGCAGTTATTTAAGCTTCCTCCCGTACTCCGGCAGCTTGCGCGCCAATACCCGGATTTGCATCCACGGCTGCAAGTGGTGCCTTTTCAGTACCTGTATCGATTGTTGGAGGAAGATGATGTGGATGCGGTGATCGGCTTTCGGGAGCCGGAATCCAAAAAGATTTCCGCACAATACCGGGAAGTTGCAAAGGTTCCTATGGTTTGTATCTGCCCTTTGCACCATCCCCTGTCCCAGCGCGAAACCGTCAGTCTGGATGACTTAAAAAATGAAAAGCTGGTGCTGTTTCATCCGGCAAAGGCAGAGGCGAACGCAGCGCAACTGCAGGGAAAACTGATGGAGGGGCGCGCGCCCTCCACGGTTTATTTCTGTGAATCGGCCGAGGCTGTCGTTATTCTGGTGGAATCCGGCTTTGGTATTTCCGTGCTTCCCGATCTATTTGTTCCTCCGGATCCTTCCCTTGGGCGTGTTCCTATCGACGGCGCCGAGCCGGCGTCCTTTGGCATGTATTATAAATCCATGCAGGGCAACGCCCCCTTGAAAGACCTGCTTCAAATTATGAAGGGCAGGCTGCAATGATGAGGGAGAGAATGATACGTGCTGAGGATACGGAAAGCCTTTGCATTTGCCGGATGTTTTGGCGGAAGCGTCGACCCTTTTTAGAGCCGCGGTTACCTATGAGCCTCTGCCCGCCCGCATCAGGTATAAATAGGACGAGAAAAAGCTCCATGCAGATGGAATTTCCATTTGCATAGAGCTTTCTAAATTCTTATTCGGTTGGTCAGAGCCCATGATTCCCTATACATCTCAGCCGATGGCTGGCTATTGGCCGGGAGGCGTTCTCGCGAGGGAAAAGCGGGGCCGCGGTCAGTGGGGAAGAGATGCACGACCCTTGTAAGGAATTCGGCCCCGCGGCGGCACCCAAGGCCGACGGCAGATATAAAGGGGCTCAGGCGATTTCGTTTTTATGGCCCGATTCCATGGGCAGGGTCAGAGCCTTGGGCTTCCGGGCCGGGTTCTCCTTGAGTACCGGCGGTTCTCCCTTAAGCACGGAATCGGCCGTAATGGTAACCTTTTCTACAAGATAGTTGGAGGGGACGTCAAACATGACCTGGGTGAGGACGCCCTCGATGATCGACCGCAGGCCCCGGGCGCCAGTTTTGCGCTCAATGGTCTTCTGGGCGATGGCTGAAAGGGCCTCTGGCTGGAATTCCAACTCCACATCGTCCATTCTGAAAAGGGCCTGATACTGTTTGATCACCGAGTTTTTAGGTTCCTGCATAATGCGCACCAGAGAATCCACATCCATGCCGTTGAGGGTGGTGACCACCGGAAGTCGGCCTACCAGCTCGGGAATCAGCCCGTACTTGACCAGGTCCTGATGGGTGGTTTCCTTGATGAGGGCCTCGGCATCCAAGCTCTTTTTAGACCGCACATCGGCGCCAAAGCCCAGGCTGCTGCCGCCGATCCGCCGCTCGATGACCTTTTCAATGCCCTCGAAGGCGCCGGCGCAGATAAAGAGGATGTTGGTGGTGTCCAGTTGGATAAACTCCTGCTGCGGATGCTTGCGGCCGCCCTGGGGCGGCACGTTGGATACGGTGCCCTCCAAAATCTTCAATAAAGCCTGCTGCACGCCCTCGCCGCTGACGTCCCGGGTGATGGAGGGGTTTTCGCTTTTGCGGGCGATCTTATCGATTTCGTCCACATAAATGATGCCGTGCTCGGCCTTTTCAATATCAAAGTCAGCCGCCTGGATAAGCCGGAGCAGGATATTCTCCACATCCTCGCCCACATAGCCGGCCTCGGTCAGCGTGGTGGCGTCGGTGATGGCGATAGGGACGTCCAGGACTCGGGCCATGGTCTGGGCCAGCAGGGTCTTGCCCACGCCGGTGGGACCCAGCATGAGAATGTTGCTCTTTCCCAGCTCCACGTCGGCTGTGTCACCCAGGAATATGCGCTTGTAGTGATTGTAAACCGCAACCGATAGCGCGATTTTGGCCTCCTCCTGGCCGATGACGTATTCGTCCAGATGCGCCTTGAGTTCGGCCGGTTTGGGCAGGCGGAAGTCCTTGTTTTGATGTTTATTTCCACGGCGGCGGACGGGGGGCTCGTCCTCGCTGATAATGGCGTTGCACACGTCGATGCATTCGTCGCAGATAAACACCCCGGGACCGGCGACCAACCGGGAAACCTCGTCCTGGGTTTTGCCGCAGAAGGAGCAGCGTATGGTCGTGTTTTTCTCGTCGTTGGGCATGGGCCTTACGTTCACCTCATTCATGAAAAAGGGGCGGCTGCCGTACGGCGGCGCTCGCCCCGTTTGGTTTTTCTGTTTCTGTCGGGCTTGCGATGGGGAAGGAGGGGTGCATCCGCCGCTCCCTCGGGCAAGGGCTACCGCCGGGTGATAACCTTGTCGATCAATCCGTATGCGGCGGCCTCCTCGGCCGACATAAAGTTATCCCGGTCGGTATCCTTTTCGATAACCTCCAGGGGCTGACCGGTCTGCTCCGCGAGGATGGTGTTCAGGGTCCGCCGGGTCTTGGCGATATGATCAGCGTGGATCAGGATATCGGCGGCCTGCCCTTCGGCCGAGCCCAGGGGCTGGTGGATCATGATTTCGCTGTGGGGAAGGGCAAACCGCTTGCCCTTGGTGCCGGCGGCCAGCAGAAAAGCGCCCATGCTGGCGGCCATGCCTTGACATATGGTGCTGACGTCGCACTTGATATACCGCATGGTGTCAAAAATAGCCATGCCGGCCGAAACCGAACCGCCGGGGGAGTTGATGTAGAAGTTAATGTCCTTGTCCGGATCCTGCCCTTCCAGGTAAAGCATCTGCGCCACAATCAGGCTGGCCGTCGTATCGTTGACCTGATCGTACAGCATGATAATGCGGTCGTTGAGCAGGCGGGAGAAAATGTCATAGGAGCGTTCGCCCCGGCTGGTCTGCTCCACCACATAGGGGACCAAACTCATATCCAAAGTAATGCACCTCCGTAAAATAAAGGAATGGACAGAATGCCCGACCCACCCCACAGGGGCAAAATCGGGCAATCCGCAGTTGCTATATAGTATGCGCGGGTCTATAAAAACATAAACAGGGAAGAGAAATTATTCTTCCGTTTTAGCCTCTTCCTTGGGCTCCTCCGTTTTCTTGGGGGCACGCTTGCGCGTGGTTTTGGGCTTGTCGCCGGCCGCCTCGTCCTTGTCGGCCTTTTCGGCGGCCTTGGCCTCGCTCACCTTGGCGCTGCTCTTGACCAGCTCCACGGCCTTGCCCACGGCCAGATCCTTGACCACTTCCTTTTCAGGAATAGCCGCCTTGACCTTGTCCATCTCCACGCCGTAGTTCTTGGCCAGCTTCTCATATTCGGCCTGGATCTCTTCGTCGGTGGGAACGATCTTTTCCAGCTCGGCGATCTTTTCCAGGACCAGGCGGATCTTAACCTGCCGCTCGGCCTGGGGACGGAAGTTCTTGCGGAATTCCTCCACAGAGCTGCCGGTATACTGCATGTACATATCCAGATTCATGCCCTGGGACTGCAACCGATAGTCGAAGTCGCGCAGATTCTCGTCCACCCGGCGCTCGAACATGACCTCGGGAATCTCGGCCTTCATGGAATCAATGAGCTGATCGATAAGCTGGGTCTCCACAGCGTCGTCGGCTTCCTTTTCCTTGCGTTCGGTCAGCTTCTTTTTGGTGTCTTCCTTCAGCTCGGCCAGGGTGTCAAACTCGCTGACGTCCTTAGCAAATTCGTCGTCGATTGCAGGCAGCTCCCGCTTTTTGATCTCGTGCAGCTTGACCTTGAAAACGGCCGGCTTGCCCTTGAGCTGTTCGGCGTGATAATCCTCGGGGAAGGTGACCTGGATCTCAAACTCCTCATCGGTGCTGTGGCCTTCCACCTGCTCCTCGAAGCCGGGAATGAACTGGCCGGAACCCAGGGTCAGGGAATAGGACTCTCCCTTGCCACCCTCGAAGGCCTCGCCGTCCACAAAGCCCTCAAAGTCGATAACGGCTATATCGCCCTTCTCGGCGGCCCGATCTTCCACCGTGACCAGGCGGGAACTCCGCTCGGCCATGCGGTTGATCTCCTGATCGACCTCTTGGTCGGTGACCTCCACCTTGGCCCGCTCGGCCTTCAGGCCCTTGTATTCGCCCACCTCGACCTCAGGCCTTACGGTGACGGTGATTTTCAGCTCCACGCCTTCCTTGCCGATAGAGGTGACGTCGGTATCGATCTTGTCGCCTACCAGCTCCAGACCGGCCTCCTCCACAGCGGATTCGACGGCGTCGGGATAGACGATATTTAAAGCGTCCTCGTAAAAGACCTGCTCGCCATAGAACTTCTCGATGATGGAGCGGGGAGCGTGTCCCTTGCGGAAGCCGGGAACGTTCATTTTCTTGACGTTTTTGCGGTAGGCCTTCTGGATGGCGTCCTGGAAAGCGGCGCCGTCGATGGAAATCTCCAGCTCATAGCGATTGGTTTCCACCTTGTTGGAACTCTTCAGACTCATGTTTATAACCTCCGTGTTTTTTAAACCTCGACGATAATCATAAATATACCACAAACCGCCGCTTTTTTCCATATCTTTTTTGTAAGCAAACAGACGGATTTTACAGAAAACATTTGTGCATAATCGGGTGTTTTTCGGTAAAAAGCATAAAGCGGCGCAAACGGCCGGTTTATTGCTCCACCAGCACGGGTGTGAACCCAACGCAATCACAGGAGACCAGTCGGAACCGGATACCGTCGTATATCCCGTTGACCGCCCTGTAGACGGCCGCGCCGTGTATATGGCCGTAGTAGACCCGCTTTATGGCGTGCCGCTTGAGCACCGATAGGATCTCATCGCACACCTGGTCGCCATAGACCGGCGGATAGTGGAGGAAAACCACCGGCTCCAGGCCGGTCTGCTCGGCGGCGACAATGGAGGTCTCCAGCCTTCCGGCCTCCCGCAAAATGACCTTTTTGTCGCTGCTAAGGTCGTCGAAAAACCAGCCTCTCGTGCCGCAGACGCAGACGTCGCCCACCGGCACGGCGTTATTGTGCACCAGCCGCAGGGTGGAAAATCCCTGTTGGACAAAAAAGCTTTCCATCTTCCGCATGGTGCACCACCACAGGTCATGGTTGCCCTTTAAAAGCAGCTTTTTCCCGGGAAGCCCGTGAATAAAAGAAAAATCGGCCGTTGTGTCCTCCAGCTTCATGGCCCAGGACAGGTCGCCGGGGAGGACGACCGTATCCGCATCGGTGACGAGATGCCGCCAATTTTTTTCGATTTTTTCCACATAGTTGTCCCAGCCGCGGAAGATATCCATGGGCTTGTCCCCGGAAAGGGAGAGATGAAGATCGCCCAGCGCATATAAAGCCATATGTCACCCCGTTTTCTGAAAAATGGTCCCGGCCTTTATTATACAGCCAAACTGCCAGAATTTATCTTGAAAGGTTAGCCTGCGCAGCGGGCAAACTATCCTTGGCCCGAAAAGGCCGATTGCGTTTGCGTTTTTCGTCTGCCTGCGGATGATCCTTGTAGGATCCGGCGGACGAAAACATGTAAAACAGCCCTCCGCAGCCGAGGCGGCCGCTACGGAGCAGGCGGACAGAGCCGCCAAACAAGAGGTGCCTTGCCATGGAAAACAAAAGTAGCTGCGGCAGCAAAAAGATTTCCGGCATCAAATGCGAAGTGACCAACTGCGTGTATCACGCCCCCGGTGACAGTTGCGACGCTGGAAAGATCGAGGTGGGCCCCGGCCCTTGCGGCTGCTGCTCCGACACCTTCTGCAATACCTTCAAGGCCAAGCAGTAAGGAAAGCATCCTCTCCGTAAACCCTGCAAATGCCCGGCTGTAAAGCCGGGCATTTGTCATGCGGGAGAAAAAAGGGGGGCGCTATCAAACGATTCCCAGCCGTTTGTAAACCACTTCCACCATATTGTCCTGCCGACAGTCGTCGGTAAAACGGACCGGACGGCCGGCAAGGCCGGCCAGCGGGGCGGGAACCTGCCAACCGGTGATACGGGACAGGCTGTCCACCATATCGAAGTCGCTGCCTACGGCCTTCTGAGGGGCCACGGCGTCCAGTACGCTTGCGGCAAACTTGAAGGGGCTGGCGGTAGAGGCGATCACCACCGGACGGGTCGCGCCGGTTTCCGCCTTATACTTCTCATATACCCCCACGGCCACGGCCGTATGGGTGTCGCAGAGGTAGCCATAGGCTTCATAGATTTCTCGGATGACCGCCTTGGTCTCGGCGTCATCGCAGCAGCCGGCCCAGAAAAGCGCCCGCAGCTTATCCGCCACATCTCCATCCACCGTGTATCTGCCGCCCCCTGCCAGTTGACCCATCCAATCGGCGGTTTTGCCGGCGTCCCGGCCGGTGAGATCGTAGAGCAGCCGTTCCAGATTGCTGGACACCAGAATGTCCATGGAGGGGGAAATGGTGGTGTAGAACTTCCGGTTTTTGTCGTAGGTGCCGGACTTCAGAAAATCGGTCAGCACATTGTTGGCATTGGAGGCGCAGACCAGCCGGCGGATGGGCACGCCCATGCGCTTGGCATAGTAGGCGGCCAGGATGTTGCCGAAGTTGCCGGTGGGCACCACCACGTCGAAGCCGTCGTCCAGGGGCTGGCTACTGTTTAAAAGGTCGCAATAGGCCGATACATAATACACCACCTGGGGAACCAGACGTCCCCAGTTGATAGAGTTGGCGCTGGAAAAGGCCATGCCGGCCCCCGCCAGCTTTTGGGCTACGGCGGGATCGGTGAAGATTTTTTTCACGCCGGTCTGGGCGTCGTCAAAGTTGCCGCGGATGGCGGCTACATAGACGTTTTCGCCCTCCTGTGTGGTCATCTGCAGCTTTTGCATGGGGCTGACGCCGTCCTCGGGATAAAATACCAGGATTTCGGTATCCGGCACGTCCCGGAAGCCTTCCAGCGCCGCCTTGCCGGTATCGCCCGAGGTGGCCACCAGGATGACCGTCTTTTTACCGTCTCCGGCTTTCTTGGCCGAACGGGTGAGCAGGTGGGGAAGAATTTGCAAGGCCAGATCCTTGAAAGCGCAGGTGGGGCCGTGCCAAAGCTCCAGAATATGCACCCCGTCGGTCAGCTCCTGCAGGGGCGCGGGCAGGTCGTTGTCAAACCGGCCGCCGGTATAGGCGCCGGCCACCGAATCGGCGATTTCTTCGGCCGAAAAGTCGGTAAGGTACCGGGAGAGGACCAGGCGGGCCCTGCCGCTG
>DXVY01000065.1 GCA_019417145.1 Clostridiales bacterium | reverse complement strand
AGGAAGGGAGTTCTAAAAGCGCGGCGGCCGGCGTGGGAGCACGGAGGGGCCTTCCTGTGCGTATGGGCATTGACAAAGAACGGCCTTTGGTACTATTATAACAGTATAACAGGGCGAGCGGGAAGAAACGTGTTCCGCGCGGCGCACTGCCGGAGGGGGCGGGCGGCGCGGGATGCTTTGTCGCCCATGTGCATACGCATGGAAATACGGAAAGGAGTTTGGAATATGGCGATTCTGATCACTGGGGGCGCGGGTTATATCGGCAGCCATACCTGCGTGGAACTGCAAAATGCCGGCTATGACGTCATAGTGGTGGACAATCTCTGCAACAGCAAACAGGAGGTGCTCCACCGGGTAGAGAGGATCACCGGTAGGCCGATTCCTTTTTACAAGGCTGATATCCGGGACAGGGAGGCCCTGCGCCGGATCTTTGGGGAGAACCAGGTGGACGCCGTCATTCATTTCGCCGGCCTCAAGGCGGTGGGCGAATCGGCGCGCATTCCCCTGGCCTACTATGAAAACAATATCAGCGGCACGGTTAACCTCTGCCAGGTCATGGCCGAGGCCGGGGTAAAGCGGCTGGTCTTCAGCTCCTCGGCCACGGTCTACGGCGTGGCCGAAAAAATGCCTCTCACCGAGGATATGCCCTTGGGCGCCATCAATCCTTACGGCCGCACCAAGCTGTTTATTGAGGAGATTCTCCGAGACGTGTACGCGGCCGACCAGGACTGGAGCATTTCCATCCTGCGGTATTTTAACCCCATCGGCGCCCACCACAGCGGTACCATCGGGGAGGATCCCAAAGGTATTCCCAACAATCTCATGCCCTATATTGCGCAGGTGGCGGTGGGGCGGTTGCCCCAGCTCCAGGTTTTCGGCGACGACTATCCCACGGTGGACGGCACCGGCGTGCGGGACTACATCCACGTGGTGGATCTGGCGCTGGGACATGTGAAGGCGGTGGAGTGGACTATGGAGCATACCGGCTGCGACCCGGTCAACCTGGGCACCGGCAGGGGCTGCAGCGTTTTGCAGCTTGTGGCCGCTTTTGAAAAGGCCTCCGGCGTCAAGGTGCCCTATAAGATTGTAGACCGCCGGCCGGGCGATCCGGCTACGGTGTACGCCGACGCGGGCAAGGCCAAACGGGTTTTCGGGTGGGAGGCCGTCCGGACCATCGAGCAGATGTGCCAGGACAGCTGGCGCTGGCAAAAGAATAATCCGCAGGGCTATGGCGACTGAGCGGACTATACAAAGGGGCTGACGGCTGTCGGCCCCCTTTTTTCGCCTTGGTGCGTCCCGGGACGGCCGCCGGGGAGCGCTCCCAGCGAGGCAAATGGATACTAAGCCCCGGTCCGTTCCTTCCCTATGCTGCACCGCTATTTCCGCTCAAAGGGAAGGGCAAACGTCCGGCTTTTTGGCATATATGCCCGCTCGGACGCATATAGTAAGGCAGTACAAGCCTTTTTTGGCGTGTTGACCGAACGTTTCAGCGGTGGACGAGCCCGTGGGGAAAGGTAAAAAGGGCGGGATGCGACGATAAGGGGAACGCCAAGGCGGCGGATCCCCTCCCGCGGGCGCGGAACCGACGGGCGCGGCGCGTAGGGGGAAACCGTCTGGCGACCTGGTTGCCCGATTATTCCGCCGGGGCGCCGGACAGGGGCCGGCCTGGCCTTATCCCCTTCCGGCCGCCGGAGCGCGACCGGTTCACCCTTTTTTGTCCCGATGTTTTTGGGCGGGTCAGGCGGAGCCAAGAGAGAAAAGGGCGGCCGGAAAACCCGGAGAAGGCGAGCGGACCGGGCGGGGCTATGTCCCTCGATAAAGGTTTAGATAAATTTTTGTAAAGGACAGGCTTGTACGCCTCCCTTGGTCAGGCGGTTGTATGAAATTCGTGTAAAATGCCTATAAATACAGGTGAATCGTGGGAATTCTACACCACGGTATTGTTTGTTTTTTATAAAAAACATGGTAGAATACTTACGACTGATTTTGGAAAACTACCAAAAAAACTATTGCAATCTGGATATTGGTTTGGTAGAATTGTGATAGAAAAATAAGGAAGGGAGATGGCCCTTTTGCATACATCCACCAAGGGTCTTCCGGAAAGCCTCTTTCACGAGGGAAAGAATTACCGGGCTTATGAATATATGGGCGCCCACTTCTGCCAAAAAGACGGGGCGGACGGCGTGTTATTTCGGGTCTGGGCCCCCAACGCTCGGCGGGTGACCGTGGTTGGCGATTTCAACGGGTGGGATCCCAAGGCGACCCCCATGGAGAAGATCACCCAGGGCGGCATCTGGGAGGGATTTGTGCCCGGGCTGCCGGTTTACAGCCTGTATAAATACTGCATTACCACGCCCGACGGGCAGGAGCGGATGAAAAGCGATCCCTTTGCCTTTCATACCGAGACCCCTCCCGACAACGCCTCCAAGGTTTACGATCTTTCGGGCTATGATTGGAAGGACGCCGACTGGCAGGCCGCCAAGGCCCGCCGCCCTATCTACGACGCGCCGGTAAACATTTATGAGGTGCACGCCGGGTCCTGGCGTCGGTACCAGGACGGCAGCCGATTCGATTATGTCAAGCTGGCCGAAGAGCTTGCCGCCTATGTCAAGGACATGGGCTATACCCATGTGGAACTTATGCCCATCACCGAATACCCCTACGACGGTTCCTGGGGATATCAGGTGTCGGGCTACTTTGCCCCCACATCCCGCTACGGAACGCCCCACGACTTTATGAAATTCGTGGACATTATGCATCAAAACGGCATCGGCGTGATTCTGGACTGGGTGCCCGCTCATTTCCCCAAGGACGGTTTTGGACTCTATCATTTTGACGGCGGCCCCTGCTTTGAGTACGCCGATCCGCGCAAGGGCGAGCACAAGGAATGGGGGACGGTGGTCTTTGACTACGGCCGCAGCGAGGTGGTCAGCTTCCTTATGTCCAGCGCCGTTTTCTGGATGGACTGGTACCATGTGGACGGGCTGCGGGTGGACGCCGTGGCCTCCATGCTCTATCTGGATTATAATCGTCGGGACGGGGAGTGGCTGCCCAACATTTACGGCGGCAAGGAGAACCTGGAGGCCATTGACTTTCTCCGGCAGGCCAACGAGGCCGTCTTCAAGGAATTCCCCGACGCCATGATGATCGCTGAGGAATCCACCGCCTGGCCCATGGTCTCCAAGCCCACCTATATGGGTGGCCTGGGTTTTAATTTCAAATGGAATATGGGCTGGATGAACGACATGATGCGGTATATGTCCCTGGATCCCATCCACCGCAAGTTTAACCATGACTCCCTGACCTTCTCCTTTTTCTATGCCTTTTCCGAAAACTATATCCTGCCCATCTCCCACGACGAGGTGGTCCACGGCAAGTGCTCCCTTATCAACAAGATGCCGGGGGACTATGAGCAAAAGTTTGCCGGGCTGCGCGCCTTTTTCGCCTATATGATGGCCCATCCGGGCAAGAAGCTCATGTTTATGGGCCAGGAGTTCGCCCAGTTCATCGAATGGAACTACGAGCAGGAGCTGGACTGGCTGCTGCTCAGTTTCGACCGCCACCGCCAAATGCAGGACATGGTCAAAAGACTCAACCATTTTTATCTGGATACCCCCGCTTTCTGGGAGGTGGATTACTCCTGGGAGGGCTTTTCCTGGATCGCCAACGACGACAACGAGCAAAGCGTCATCGCCTTCCGCCGCATGGACAAAAAGGGCGACGAAATCGTAGTGGTCTGCAACTTTGTGCCCGTGGAGAGGGAAAACTACCGGATCGGTTCGCCCATCTACGGCAGCTATGAGGTCATATTCAATACCGACGATGAGGCCTTCGGCGGCGCGGGCAGAGGAGACAAGGGGATCATCCGCACCGAAGACGAGCCCATGCACGGCTTTGAGCAGTCGGTGGTTCTCAGGCTGCCGCCCATGTCGGTGCTCTACCTGAAAGGTAAGGCCGAAAAACGGCCCGCCAAGCCGGCGGCCCCCAAGAGGCCGGGAAGAAAGCCGACCGGGCGCCTGTCGGCGGGAACAAAGGAGCAAGCGCTGCCCACCGGCCAGGGGAAAACCGACGGCGGACAGAAATCTGAAGGCGGTCCCGCGCCCAAAAAGCGGGGAAGGCCCCCGAAAAATCAGAAGTAAAACGGCCGGGCCCCGCGGGGCCGGCGGACCGTTTTTACCGCAGCCCTTTGGGCTGATTGATTCATAGTAAGCCCGCGGACGGGGATGGGTATCCCGCCCGCGGACGGGTAAGGAGAGTGTTTCCATGAGGAAAACAGAGTGTGTGGCCATGCTGCTGGCCGGCGGACAGGGGAGCCGGCTGGGCGTTCTCACCCATAAGGTGGCAAAGCCCGCCGTACCCTACGGCGGTAAATACCGCATCATCGATTTTCCCTTGTCCAACTGCATCAATTCAGGCATCGACACCGTTGGCGTGCTCACCCAGTACCAGCCCCTGGAGCTCAACGACTATGTGGGCTCGGGCAAGCCCTGGGATCTGGACCGGATGAACGGAGGGGTACATATCCTCCCCCCCTACCAAAAGAGCAAGGGCGGCGACTGGTACAAGGGTACGGCCAACGCCATTTATCAGAACATCCCCTTTATTGAGCGGTACAATCCCGAATATGTGTTGGTGCTCTCGGGCGACCACATCTATAAGATGGACTATGCCAAGATGATCGCTCAGCATAAAAAGACCGGGGCTGACTGTACCATTGCCGTTCTGGAGGTGCCCATGGAGGAGGCCTCCCGTTTCGGCATTATGAACGCCGACGACAACGGCGTTATTTACGAATTTGAGGAAAAGCCCAAGAAGCCCAAAAGCAATTTGGCTTCCATGGGCATTTACGTCTTTACCTGGAGCAAGCTCAAATATTATCTCGAGCAGGACGAGCAGACCAAGGGCTCCAGCAACGACTTTGGCAAAAACATCATCCCCAACATGCTGGCCGATAAGCAGAGAATGGTGGTTTACCACTTCGCCGACTACTGGAAGGACGTGGGCACCATTGATTCCCTCTGGGAGGCCAATCTGGATCTGCTCAACCCCAAGGTCAAGTTGGACCTGTCGGAGGACAGCTGGCGTATCTTCTCCCGCTCTCCCGCGGCTCCGCCTCAATATATTTCCGATACCGCCCAGGTGCAGAATTCCCTGGTTACGGAGGGCTGCTCGGTTTACGGCGAGGTGGATTTCTCGGTCCTGTTCGCCAATGTGGAGATCGAAGAGGGGGCGGAGGTCAGGGACTCGGTGGTTATGCCGGGGGCCAAAATCTGCTCCGGCGCCTCGGTACAGTACGCCATTATCGGCGAGAACGCCGTTATCCGTCCCGGCGCCAAGGTGGGCGAACGGCCGGAGAAGATGACCGACCTTGCCCAGTGGGGCGTGGCGGTGGTCGGACCCGGCTTAACCGTGGGCGCTGGCGCTACCGTGGGCCCTAAGGCCATGATTGAGAAAGACATTCCGGGAGGTGATGAAGCATGCTGAGCAACCAAGCCATGGGTATCGTTTTTTCCAATGTTCACGACGACCTGCTCCGGGAGTTGACCGAGGTCCGTTCCATGGGCTCGGTCCCCTTCGGCGGCCGCTATCGCCTGATCGATTTTTCCCTTTCCAACCTGGTTAACGCCGGCATCACCAAGGTGGGCATCATCACCCGCGCCAACTACCAGTCCCTCATGGATCACCTGGGCAACGGCAAGCCCTGGGATCTGGACAGGAGAAAGGGCGGCCTGCATATTCTACCCCCCTACGGCAACGTGGACGCCGGCATGTACACCGGCCATGTGGACGCTCTGGCAGGTGTGATGAACTTTTTGGAGCGTTCCAGCGAGGAATATGTGGTGCTCTGTGATTCGGACGTGGTCTGCAATATCGACCTGACCCCCATGATGGAGGCCCACATTGAGAAGCAGGCCGACGTTACCGTGGCCTACAAGCGGGGAAGGCTGCCTAAAAACCACCGGGATATCATGTCCTTCTCCTTCGGCGAGGGCGGCCGGGTGAAGGATATCGAGCTCAGCGGCAAGATTGAGGGCGACTGCGATTTCTCCCTGGATTTTATGATCATCCAGCGGGAAACCCTCATCCGTTTGGTCAAGGAGGCCACAGCCCGCAATTATACCAGCCTGGGTCGGGATATTTTCCAGTCCCGGGTGGACACCCTGCGCATTTTCGGCTGGGAGGTAGACGGATACGCCGCCGTGATGGACTGCATCAGCACCTACGTCAAGTCCAGCATGCAGCTGCTCTCCCCCGAGGTCAGAAGCCAGCTCTTTACCCGGGAGCGCCCCGTGTATACCAAGACCAGGGACGATATGCCCACCAAGTACGGCCTGGGCTCCTATGTTAAAAATTCCATTATAGCCGACGGCTGTTCCATTGAGGGACGGGTGGAAAACTGTATTCTCTTCCGGGGCGTCAAGGTCCATAAGGACGCCGTGCTGCGCAACTGTATCATTATGCAGGACAGCGTCATCGGCGAAAAGGCCGAGCTTTCCTATGTCACGGCCGACAAAAACGTCCGGGTCACCGAGGGTCGGGTGCTCACCGGCGCCGAATCCTACCCCATCTTTATCCGCAAGGGTACATCTGTTTAGAGAACATAGGCCGCGGCGGGCTTTGCCGCGGCTTTGTCCATAACCACACTTCATAAACCACATACCAAGGAAGGCGGGAATGAAATGAAAGTCTTATTCGCGGCCAGCGAGGCGTGGCCATTCGCCATGTCCGGCGGCCTGGCCGACGTGGCCGGCGCGCTGCCCAAGGCCCTGCGCGGGCGTATGGTGGGCTGCCGGGTGGTTCTGCCCCTATACGAGGCCGTTCCGGAGGAGTTGCGCAGCCAGATGCAGTTTATCACCAGCATCACCGTGCCGGTCTCCTGGCGCAGGCAGTACTGCGGCATCTTTGAGGCCAAGGTGGGCGGCGTGGTCTACTATCTGCTGGACAACCAATACTACTTTAACCGCGGCGGTTTGTACGGCCATTACGACGACGCCGAACGGTTTGCCTTTTTCTCCCGGGCGGTGTTGGAAATCCTGCCCCACATCGACTTTAAGCCCGATATCATCCACTGCAACGATTGGCAGACCGCTATGCTGCCGGTTTACTACAAGCTCTATTACGCCGGCGTGCCGGGGTATGAGAACCTGAAGACCGTCTTTACCATCCACAATATCCAGTATCAGGGCAAGTACGGCACCGAGCTGCTGGAGGACGTGCTGGGCATCCCGCCCGAGCAGGGGAAACTGGTGGAATACCAGGGCTGCGTGAACATGATGAAGGGGGCTATCGAGTGCGCCGACCGGGTCAATACGGTCAGCCCCACCTATTCCTACGAAATCCTGGACCCCTGGTTCTCCCACGGCCTGGACGGCATTCTGAACCAGCGCAGGTGGAAGCTCTCGGGCATTGTCAACGGTATCGACACCGAGGTCTACAATCCCGCCACCGATCCCATGATCTATGCCCATTATAACGCCGATAATATCGGCGGCAAGGCCATCAACAAGCAGAAGCTCCAGGAGCGCATGGGACTGCCCCAGCGGCCGGACGCGCCCCTCATCGGTATGGTCACCCGCCTGGTGGCCCACAAGGGCGTGGATCTGGTTAAATATGTTTTTGAGCAGCTGGTTTCGGCCGACCTCCAGTTTGTGATCCTGGGCTCGGGAGACGGGGAGTATGAAGCCTTCTTCCGGGAAATGGCCAGCCGCTACCCCGACAAGGTGGCTGTCAACGTGGGCTTTATCCCCGAGCTGGCCCATAAAATCTACGCCGGATCGGACATGTTCCTTATGCCCTCCAAGAGCGAGCCCTGCGGCCTTTCCCAGATGGTGGCCCTGCGGTACGGTTCCATCCCCATCGTGCGGGAGACCGGTGGACTCTGCGACACCATCCAGGATTCGGGAGACGGCGAGGGCAACGGCTTTACCTTCAAGTCCTACAATGCCAACGATATGGCGGGCGCCGTTTGGCGGGCCTTTGCCGGCTACGGCGACAAGTACGGATGGGGCATCCTCTGCCGACGGGCCATGCGGTGCGATAACAGCTGGGCCCGGTCGGCCGACGCCTACATCCAGCTGTATAAGCAGGCTTTGGGGCAGTGACGGTTTTATCCGTCGGCGTCAGCGGCAA
>DXVY01000064.1:2783-8140 GCA_019417145.1 Clostridiales bacterium | reverse complement strand
GTGCTTACCTATTTCTCCGGCCAGGGCGATCCGCTGACGGAGGGACAGTGATATGGCGCGGACCAAAAAACATAGCTATCTCCATTATACCGTCTTAGGCGTATTGTTTTTGTTTTTGTTCCTTATACAGTATACGGGACTGTTTCCGCCTGTGTATGGGGCACGGCCGCTGCTGCTGGTATCGGCGACTATTGCGGCCGCCATGTTCCTGCGCCAATGGGCCGGCGCGGTGTTTGGTCTGGTGGCCGGTATGCTGATGGACGCGGTGGTGGGCGGCGCCGGCTGCTTTAATACCGTAGTTCTGTTGATATTCGGCTGCGTGAGCGGCCTGCTGATCACCTGCCTGTTCAACAATACCCTTGGCGTCAGCTTTTTGTTTCAGGCGGGCCTGCTTCTTCTCTATGTCACCCTGCGGTGGCTCATCTATTATTTGCTGCCCGGCTATGACGACGCCGGTTATTTGTTTCTGAAATACGGCTTAGGAGAGTTTGTCTACACCTTTGTGCTATCCATCCCCCTATACCTGCTCATTCGCCGGCTGTTGCGGCAGGTGCAGGCCTGACGCTTTGCACCTTCGACCGGATATACCATCCGACCTCTACACGCCGGCTTCGGGCGGGTGCATTAAAAAGGAGAACCGCCTTGCGAAAAAAGAAGAAACTGAATCCCAGACAAATCGCCATGGCCCTTGTTTTGACGGCTGTGCTGGCGGTATATACCGGCCGCGCGGCGCAAATTCAGGTGGTCAACGCCCAGAAATACCTGGACCAGGCCGATACTACCGGCAGCCGCAGGGTCACCATCAACGCGGCCAGAGGTGAAATCCTCGACCGATACGGCCGGCCCATCGCCGTCAACCGGGAGGGCTATAATATTGTCTTCAACAGCGCTTACCTGCCCAAAGATCAGATCAACCAGACCATTGTGGCGCTGACGGCCTATCTGAAAAAGACGGGAGAGGCCTGGACCGACAATCTTCCCCTATCCACGGAGGAACCCTTTGGCTTTGTGGAGGGGAAGGACAGTGAGATCACCTCTATGAAAAACCGCCTGGGCGTGGCCCATTACGCCACGGCCGAGAACTGTTTTACCCAGATGGTCAAGCGTTATGAGCTGGAAGGGCTGGACCGGCAGTTGCAGCGCACGGTTATGGGGGTGCGGTACTCCATGGAACAGGCAGACTTTTCCGTGTCGGCTCCCTTTACCCTGGCTGAGGATGTTTCGGCCGAGACCATGACCGCGGTGACCGAAGCGTCAGGCGACATGCCCGGCGTGGAGATCAGCGTAGTACCCTTCCGGGAATATGTAGCCGACGACGTAGCCCCCCATCTCATCGGCACCATGGGGCCCATCTACGCGGAGGACTGGGAGGAGCTCAGCGCCAAGGGGTATACCTACAGCGATCGGGTAGGCAGAAGCGGTATCGAAAAGGCCGCCGAGGACTATTTGCGGGGGAAAAACGGTTCCAAGATCGTAAAGCAGGATGCTTCGGGCAACACCCTCTCGGAGGAGGTGGTGCAACAGCCCGAGGCGGGTAACACCGTGCTTTTATCCATTGACAAAAACTTGCAAAGGGTGGCGCAGACCCAGCTGGAGGCCCTGATCAACCAGTTAAAGACCACCACCAACGGCGAGGCTGACGCCGGTGCGGTGGTGGCTGTGCAGGTCAAGACGGGGGAAATCTTGTGTTCGGCCAACTATCCCACCTATACGCTTTCCGATTATATGAACAACTACCAGGCGCTGGCCAGCAACAGCGACAACCCCCTTTTTGATCGGGCCTTCAACGGCCTCTATCCCCCGGGATCGGTATTTAAGCCCGCTGTGGCTGCGGCGGCCTTACAGGAGGGCGTCATCACGCCTGAAACCACCGTGCGTTGCGTCCAACGGTTTACACTGTTTCAGGACTACCAGCCAAAATGCTTAGGGTATCACGGCAATATCAACGTGACCCGCGCGCTGGCCAGGTCCTGCAACTACTTTTTCTATGATACGGGTTACAAGCTAGGGATTGATAGACTGAATAATTATTGCCAGCAATTGGGTCTTGGCGTGCTTACCGGCGTGGAGGTGCCTGAGAGCAAGGGAATTCTGGCCGGTCCCGAGGAGCGCAAGAACAATGCCGCCGATCCCAACTGGCGGGGCGGCGACACCCTTCAGGCCGCCATCGGCCAGTCGGATACGGTGCTCACGCCTTTGCAGCTTGCCTCCTATACCGCTACCATGGCCAATGGCGGCACCCGTTACCAGACGCGCCTGATCCATGAGGTGCGCTCTTATGATTTGGAGGAGAGCGTTGTAGATTCCACCCCTCAAGTGCTCAATACGGTGGACTTTTCCCAGGAGGTTATTGATACGGTCAAGGCCGGCATGCTTTCGGTGACGGAGGATGGTACCGGAAGTGGCACCTTCCGCAATTATCCCATTCAGGTGGGCGGTAAGACCGGCACGGCGGAAGTGCCTACAGGAGAGGACAACAGTGTGTTTATCGCCTTTGCCCCTTACGATGATCCCGAAATCGCCGTTTCGGTCGTGGTGGAACACGGCGGACACGGCTCATCCAGCGGTTCGCTGGTCCGGGCAATTTTCGACGCCTACTTCTTCTCCCAGTCCGACCCCTATGTGGAGCCGTCGGTCAACACCCTGCTGCCCTAAACAAATCCATGGCCCTCTGCCGGCGTAGGCGGAGGGCCTTTTTTATGGTTATGCCCGGCTGTGCAGGGAGAAACGGTCCGCTGCATGTTCGCTTCCAAAAGCGGACCCCGCCCATTGGCTTTTAAAGGATTTTCTATTTCCGGTTGCCCGTGGCTGGACGAATGTATATCCCTTGGCGGAGAGGGCCAGGCGTGACTATGAATAGCTGGACGGCGCTTAACCGACAGGCTGACATATACTCTCTTATTGGGCCGACAGCTTATAAACGGCGCAGATTGCCGATTTTACAATATGAATGCGGTGGACAGGGAGTAGGGCCGCTGTTCTTTAGGACAGCCGCCGCTTTAGCGTGTTAAGCATTATGTAAAGCCGTGAACGGCTTTACATAGGGTTTTGGCGGCGTTTTACATGGATTTAACAAAGGAAGGGTTTTGTATTTTACGCAGGTCTCTTATACTGTGGTTGCACAATGAAAGTAAAGGAGACAAACCTGTATGAAAAAGCTTGTAACTCTGGCATTGGCCGGCCTGATGGTCCTGAGCCTTGCGTCCTGTGGCCAGTCCGGCAACGACACCTCTTCCAACGGCACTTCCGCTGCGGGCGGCACCTCGCAGACCGCGCAAATCTCCGGTACCATCAACACCGACGGCTCCACCTCCATGGAGGAGGTCATGGGCGTTCTGAAGGAGGCCTTTGAAGAGGCGCATGACGGCGTTACCGTGAACTACAGTGGCACCGGTTCCAGCGCCGGCATCACCGCCGCCAAGGATGGCACGGCCGACATTGGGCTGGCCAGCCGCGACCTGAAGGACACCGAGACCGGCGTCAAGTCCATCACGGTTGCCAAGGACGGCATCGCTGTTATCGTCAACCCCAACAACCCTGTGGCCAACCTGAGCATTGACCAGATCGCCAAAATGGCTACCGGCGAGATCACGAACTGGTCTGAAGTGGGCGGCAACGACGGTCAGGTTGTGTTCATTGGCCGCGAGGCCGGTTCCGGCACCCGCGATGGTTTCGAGAGCATCACCGAGACCGAGGACAAGTGCAAATATACCAATGAGCTGACCTCTACCGGTGAAGTGATCGCCAATGTGGCCTCCAACCCCAACGCTATCGGTTACGCCTCCCTGTCGGCTGTCAACGATACCATCAAGGCTCTGACGGTGGACAATGTGGCTCCCAGCGAGGATACGGTTCTGGACGGTACGTATAAGATTCAGCGTAACTTTAACTTCATCGTCAGCGAATCCGAGGCCCTCTCCGACGCCGCTCAGGCTTTCGTAGACTTTGCCACCTCCGCCGACGCTTCCCAGCTGATTGCCGACGCCGGTGCGGTTCCCTTAAAGTAAGCTGTTTCATCCTCCTGTTATAAGCGCCCCAAAACTCTCTCTGGATGGAAGACTCTAGAGAGAGTTTTCGTGGCGTTATGGTCTATACTCGAGAAAGGTGTGAGCCATCCTAATGGATCAACATATTGCGGCTGCGGGAACCACGCTGCGTTCCGCGCCGCCGGACACTGAGCCGGTCCGGGAGCCCAGCAGGGCGGAGAAAAAGCGGCCGGGACCCAGCAAGCCCAAGGCCGTACTGCATGTTATGGAGAAGGTCATGCACGTGATTTTTCTCGTGTGCGGCCTGATATCCATCGGTTTTGTCCTCTTTATCAGCATATATCTCATTGTATCCGGTATACCGGCCATTAAGGAGATCGGCCTTGTGGACTTTCTCTTTGGCCAGACCTGGGCGTCCACGGCGTCGGAGCCCCAGTTCGGGATCCTGCCCTTTATCCTCACCTCGGTTTACGGTACGGCCGGCGCTATTCTAATCGGCGTGCCCATCGGTTTTATGACCGCCGTATTTCTGGCGAAGGTCGCGCCGCCCAAGGTGGCAGCCGTGGTGCGCCCGGCGGTGGAGCTGCTGGCCGGCATTCCTTCTGTGGTTTACGGCCTGATCGGTATGATGGTACTGGTTCCGGCCGTGCGGGAGCTCTTTAATCTGCCCGACGGCGCCAGCCTTTTCTCGGCCATAATCGTGCTGGCCATCATGATTCTTCCCTCTATCATCAGCGTATCGGAGACGGCCCTGCAGGCTGTTCCCAAGGAGTACGAAGAGGCCTCTTTGGCCCTTGGCGCCACCGAGATTGAAACCTATTTCAGGGTGTCCGTCCCCGCTGCCAAAAGCGGAATCGCCGCTTCTATCGTGCTTGGAATCGGACGAGCCATCGGCGAGGCTATGGCGGTCATTATGGTGGCCGGTAACGTGGCCAATATGCCCTCCCTTTTCTCTTCGGTCCGCTTCCTGACCACCGCCGTGGCCAGCGAGATGAGCTATGCCGCCGTAGGTTCCTTGCAGCAGCAGGCGCTCTTCTCTATCGCACTGGTACTTTTCCTCTTTATCATGCTTATCAATGTGATCCTCAATATGCTCTTAAAATGGAAACGGGAAAAATAAGCGCCGGCCCCCGACGGGGGCGCCGCCATACAGAGAAAGGGAATGAAGCCTTATGCAAATGCAACCTCTCTCGGGCCGGCGGAAGGCATATAACCGCACCCTGCGGTTTTTCCTCTATTTCTGCGCCTTCCTCACCTGCGCCCTTTTACTCGTCATCATCGGCTATATCTTTATCAAGGGCCTGCCCCACGTCACCTGGCAGCTGCTCAGTACGGAGCTCAGCTACATTAAGGACTCCATCGGTATTTTGC
>DXVY01000064.1:0-2773 GCA_019417145.1 Clostridiales bacterium | reverse complement strand
CCCTAATTATAACTCTGCCCCTGGGGGTGGGGGCGGCCGTATATCTGACCGAATACGCCCGCAATCGCCGGCTGGTCTCGGCCATAGAGTTCGCCACCGAGACCCTTACCGGCATCCCCTCCATTATCTACGGCCTTGTGGGCATGCTCTTCTTCTGTAATTTCCTGAGTCTGGGCAAGTCTCTGCTGGCCGGGTCCCTGACCCTGGTTATCATGACCCTGCCCACCATTATCCGCACCACCCAGGAAAGCCTCAAAACCGTGCCCCAAAGCTACCGGGAGGGAGCGCTGGGGCTTGGCGCGGGAAAGTGGCATATGATCCGTACCATCGTGCTGCCTTCGTCGGTGGACGGCATTGTCACCGGCTGTATTCTGGCCGTGGGTCGTATTGTGGGCGAGTCGGCCGCATTGCTGTTTACCGCCGGCATGGGCATGAGCCTGAACAATTTCCTCACCGCCGACGGCTTTCTTCACGGCTCCGGCGCCAGCCTTACCGTGGCCCTGTACGTCTATGCCAAGGAGCGGGCAGAGTTTGACGTGGCCTTTGCAATTGCGGCCATCCTCATGCTGCTCACCCTGCTCATCAACCTTTCCGCCAAACTGGTGGGGCGGAAGCTCAAAAAGAAGTAAGGAGGCCCATTATGGACGAGAATATTATCCTGTCGGCCCAAAAGCTGAATTTATATTACGGTACCAACCATGCCCTTAAGGATGTGAATATCGATATCCCCGAACGGCAGGTCACGGCCCTGATCGGGCCTTCGGGCTGCGGCAAATCCACCTTTCTGAAAACCCTGGACCGGATGAACGACCTGGTGCCTGACGTGCGCATCGAGGGGGCGGTAATCTACCACGGGCAGGATATTTACGGACCCGGGGTGGATGTTACCGGACTGCGCAAGCAGATCGGCATGGTCTTCCAGAAGCCCAATCCCTTCCCCATGAGCATTTACGATAATATCGCCTACGGACCTCGTACCCACGGGATCCGGTCCAAGCTCAAGCTGGATGAAATTGTGGAGCAATCCTTGAAAAAGGCGGCCATCTGGGAGGAGGTCAAGGACCGGCTGAAAAAGAGCGCCCTGGGGCTGTCCGGCGGCCAGCAGCAGCGCCTTTGCATTGCACGGGCGCTGGCAGTACAACCGGAGGTACTGCTTATGGACGAGGCCACCTCCGCCCTTGACCCCATCTCCACCGGCAAAATTGAGGAACTGGTGGCCGAACTAAAAAAAGATTATACCATCATCACTGTGACGCATAATATGCAGCAGGCCGCCCGTATATCGGATAAAACGGCCTTCTTCCTTTTGGGCGAGCTCATCGAGGTGGGGGATACCGCCGCCATTTTCTCCATGCCCAAGGATAAGCGCACCGAAGATTATATCACAGGGAGGTTTGGTTAATGCGAACACAATTCGACAGGCAGTTGGAGACCCTGCACGTAGAGCTGATTAAAATGGGAAGCCTGTGCGAGGAGGGTATATCCTTAGCATCCAAAATGCTGTTAGAGGATGAGTCGTCTCTGGCCGGCAAAATCCGCGCCGTGGAGACCGAGATAGACCGAAAAGAGAGAGAGATCGAGGACATCTGCATGCGGCTGCTTCTACAGCAGCAGCCGGTGGCCAGAGATCTTCGCATGATTTCGGCGGCTCTGAAAATGATTTCCGATATGGAGCGCATTGGTGATCAGGCTGCGGATATTGCCGAGCTGGCTCCCTATATCGTGGGCAGCAGTTCCCAGAGCAAGGTGCATATCGGGGATATGGCCCGGGCTACCGTGGGCATGGTGACCGACAGCGTGGAGGCCTTTGTGAAGAATGATCAGGCCCTTGCCCGCCAGGTCATGGAGGACGACAATGTTGTGGACGCTCTGTTTATGCAGGTCAAGAATGAGCTGATGGAGCTGATTTATCAAAAGGATATAGACGCCAAGGCCTCCATGGATCTGCTCATGGCCGCTAAGTATTTTGAGCGCATCGGCGACCATGCGGTGAATATTGCCGAATGGGTAGAATATTCCATTACCGGCGTACACGCGGGCGATGATTCCAAGGATGAAGTGTGATATAATAAAATATTAACTCCAAAGATCCGGTCCGCGTACCAAAGGCCGGCCGATAGGAAAGAAAACGGCGGCGTTTTACCCGGCGCCGTATAGTGGAGAAGCGAGGCGAACTACATGATTTATTTGGTAGAAGATGACGACAGCATCCGTGCGTTGGTCACCTATACCCTACAGAGCCAGGGAATCCAGTCCGAGGGCTTTGCCCGTCCCTCGGACTTCTGGGACGCCATGCGTCGTTCCAAGCCCTCCCTGATCCTGCTGGATATCATGCTGCCGGAGGAGGACGGGCTGACCATACTGAAAAAAATTCGCAACGGGGCCGACACCAAGCGTATTCCGGTCATTATGCTCACCGCCAAGGGCAGCGAGTATGACACCGTGCTGGGGCTGGACAGCGGCGCCGACGATTACATTCCCAAACCCTTTCGTATGATGGAGCTGCTTTCCCGGATCCGCGCCCTGCTGCGCCGCTCGGATGACAGCCAGACCGTACCTGAATACCGGGTAGGAGGCCTATACGTCTGTCCTTCCCGGCATGTGGTACAGGTGGATGGGCAGGACGTCAGCCTGACGCTTAAGGAGTTCGAGGTGCTTTGCCTGCTGCTGGCCGAACAGGGAACGGTGTTTACCAGGGGACAGCTGCTGGATAAAATATGGGGCTATTCCTTTGACGGGGAAAGCCGCACGGTAGACGTGCATATCCGCACCC
>DXVY01000063.1:4810-8259 GCA_019417145.1 Clostridiales bacterium | reverse complement strand
GGTGGAGGGCCGGGCCAAATCCAGCTACTACGCCGCGGTTACCGCCGCGGCCTACCGCGCTGTTTTGGACGGGTACCAGCGGGATCCGTCCGCGCCGCCCCCAGCCTGGGCGCTGGAGGAGCTGGAAAAGATCAGTCATCGCCCCTATTCCACCGGCTTTTACTACGGAAACCCTGCGCAGGAGCCGACACGTGGGGGATATATACGCAGCCGGCGGCTGGCCGCCCTGGCGCTGGATTGGCGGGACGGCATGTTGACCCTGACCCAGCGAAACAAGTTTTGTAGGGGGGAGATCCTGGACTGTCTGGAGCCCGGCGGCCCTTCCTTTTCACTGGAGGTCAAGGAGATGTACGACGGGGAGGGAAGGGCCATTGCGGCCGCGCCCCACGCCGAGATGATTGTGCGGGTGCCCTGCGTGCGGCCGGTGCGGCCCGGCGCCTATCTGCGCCTTATAGTATGAGACGGCCGGCAGCGGCGGGGAAGGGCCTCTGTCTGTCCGGGTTTCCGGCGTCGCTTCCCCGGGACCTAGTTTGCTATAGGGGGGATCTCTAATGCCTATCAGAAAAGCCGTCCCGGCCGACCTGCCGGACATCCAGCGGCTGTATAAATACCTGTTTGCAGATATGGCTGCGTTGCAGCCGGATTATATCCGCGCCGCCTCCCAGGACGAGGCTTTTATCCTGTCGGTCATCCGGGAGGAGCCATCCGATATTCTCTTGGCCTGCGAGGAGGGGAAGACGCTGGGCTTTGCGCTGGTGCAGCTGCAACGCACGCCGCCCTATACCTGTATGGTCCCCCATACCTACGCCTATCTCACCGACCTGGCGGTGGAACCCGCCGCCCGGGGCAGGGGATTGGGCCGCGCCCTGCTGGACGCGGTCAAGGGCTGGGGCCGGGAGCGGGGCGCCGATTATGTGGAGCTCCAGGTCCTGCGCCAGAACCTCGGCGCTTTGCGCCTGTATGAGCGGGAGGGCTTTCAGGACGAGATGCACACCCTGCGGTGCCCTCTGTAGCCGGTCCCCGGGAAAAAACTTAACCGCGGCTTTGTCAAAAGGCGACGCCCCCGGCCCTGAATAGGGCCGGGGGCGTCTTTTGGATTTAGGAAAAGAATAGGAAAGGCAATGGGAAAGCTTTTGGCCACAGAGGGGCCGGGATGTGGAGAAGCCTTCCTGGATCAGCCGTTTCTGGCCAAAATCTTGCAGATCTCCATCACGTCGGCGATGGTGATTTCGCCGTCGCCGTCCAGGTCTCCCAGTAAGATCTCGTCGTCGGTGGGATCATTGCCCGCCGATTCTCTGGCCATGACCTTGCAGGCCTCCATGACGTCCGCAATGGTCACTTCTCGGTCGCTATCCAGATCGCCGGGTGGCAGGACGGTGACCGTGGCCTGGGCCTCGGCGTCGGTGCCGGCGATAAGGCCGGTCAGGGTGTATGCGCCGGGCTGGGCGTAGCCCTCCGCCGGCACGTCCTGCCAGGTTACGGCCAGGACGCCGGAGGTGCCGTCGGTATAGGTCACCTCCACCGTGCCGGGCAGTTCCACCGGTCTACCGGTGAGCACCTTGACGGCTACATCGGCAACGGAGGCGATTTTCCCGGTCTGCTGGCCGCCCTCGCTGCGGTAGACGCCCGGCTCGTACCAGAGCAGAACATCCCGGTCGGCGGGGGAGAAGTCCGACTCCTCTTCACCCAGACCCGCCCTGTAGCGGTTTTGGATTTCCCGTTCGCTTAAGGCCTTGGTGTAGACGAATGCGCCGGCCATCCGGCCCCGGAGCACGTGGGCGTCGGAATCGGCCCGCTTGCCGATGCCTAAGGGATAGTCGCAGGAGGCAACGCTGTCGGAAACGTTGGTGCTGCCCAGCAGCTTGCCGTCCACATACAGGCTGATTTTACTGCCGTCATAGGTGCCGGCGATGTGATGCCAGGTGCCGGGCTGGAAATCGGAGGGGAAGCCGGCCCGGACCTCATGCCACTGGCGGTCGGTCTCCCCGTGGACAAAGAACTGGAGGATGCCGCCGTCGATCTTGATGGTGGTCTGGGTGTCGCCCTTGGCTATAAAGACGTTGCCGTCGCCCAGGTCGGCGGGATTGACCCAGCACTCCAGGGTGAAGGGATTTTTACCCGACAGGCTCCGGTTGACAATCTGCTCGTTGGGAACGGTGAAGTAACCCGACATGGAATAGCCGCCGGGGGCCGTATCGTCCTTATATACCCGGGCGGTTTCGGTGATTTCGCCGTCCAGCCCGTTGTCGCTCTGGTCCAGAATATAGGCCTTGGCGCCCTGGAGGCTCTCGATGGCCGCCTCGGCCGCGGTCAGATCGTCGTAGTTGGCGACCAGCGCTTTCTGAACTTCGGTCAGGCCGTCGTAGGCTGCCCGGGCGGCGGTGACGCTGTCCTTCTGGCTGTAGCTCAAGAGGATGCCGATGTCGGCGATGGCCGCATCCACCCGCGCTGCCTCGGACCGGTCGAAGGCGGCCTGGTCAAAGGAGTCGGCCTGCCGCCACTGCTTGCTGCGGGCCATCAGGTCTTCGCCCTGCTCGTAGGGCAGGAAGGTGTATTCGTAGCTGTAGGGCTGGTTGCCCAGCATGAGGTACTCCTCCAGAGGCTGGGGACCGCAGCTGTTGCCGCCCAGGCCCCGGGAACGCAGGTCCACATGCAGCACGGTGTGGCTGGGCTTTGCCAGCTGATAGGGATGGCGCTTGGCCGTGTCGGTATGGGTGGTGGACAGCTCCTTGACGTTCCAGTAAAGGGCGCCGGCCTCCAGCACATCCGAACCCACCACCATGAGGCCTAAGCCGGTCTCGTCGGATTCCACGGCAAAATACCGCACGTCGGTGTGGTTGCCCGAATCCTGGGGCCGGACAAAGGGATAGAAGGAGTCGAAGACGGTGGTTTCATAGACGCCCACGCTGGCCCCCTGCTTGCGGTCCTGATAGGTCTCCTGGGGACCGTTGCCGTACCAGACAATCTGGTCGTAGTCCATGGGCAGGGTCAGCTCGGCGCCGTAGCGGAGCATCTGGCCCATGCCCTCGCCGGGCTGCAGGTCGGCCTTTACGGTGACCTCGCCGGTGCTGTAGATGGTGTAAACCATCTTCTGCACCGTGCCGCCCGCGTTGTTCAGCAGCAGGGAGATTTCCACCGTGGCCGACTTCCTGTCGGCGGCCATGCGGACGTCAAAGGCCTGCACCTGCATGTTTTCGTTGGCTGTCTGCCACTTGTCGTCCAGGGAATCGTGATCGTTGTCGGTGCGGGCCCGCCAGTAGTTGGGGGTGGGGCCGGCGGTGAGGATGGTCTCGTCCTTATAGGTGTAGTTGGTCATAAGACCGGTGGTCTTGTCAAAGCTTAAGGAGAAGTCGGTCCCGGAGAAGGTCAGGGTGTCCCCGGCGCTGGCCTGCTGTAAGGCGGGGGCGTCGGCGGCGTCATAAGCCACATGGGAGACGGCGGCGGGCAGC
>DXVY01000063.1:0-4800 GCA_019417145.1 Clostridiales bacterium | reverse complement strand
AGCTGGAACTGCTCGCTGGCGATGACCGCCCCGGCCTCGGCCCAGCCCGCGTCTTCCTTCAGGGTGACGGTGAAGTTTAAGAAATATTCCCCGTCGGCCGACAGATCAGCAGGCAGCTCATAGGGCACGGATACGGCCTTGCGTTCCGTCGGTGCGATGACGTCGGTGATGACCCCGCTGTCCACCACCTTCTGGCCGTCCTCCAGGACCTGCCAGGCGATATTGTATCGGCTGGTGTCAATAAACTTGAATTCGTTGTAGATTTCCACCTCGTTCCGGAGAAGGGAGGCGGTGTCGGCCGTGAACCAGATGGACTGGAAGACGTATTTTGCCTCCTGGATTTCGGGCTGGGGGGTGCGGTCGGAGGAGATCAGCCCATTGTTGCAGTAGTCTTGATGGTTGGCCGTGTCGCCCCAGTCGCCGCCGAAGGCGTAGTACCGGCCGGCCATGTCCTCTCTGCCCGCCTCGGCGTAGTAATCGTAGAAGGTGTCGTCCAGATGAGAGGTGGCGTCGGCGAAGTCCAGCCAGAGCAGCACCGAGCTGTCGCCGGCCTTTATCTGATATTCTCCCCGGCCCTGCATGGCGTCGTACTGGGCCTTTACCTCGTCGGCCGACAGGTCCTTGCTGTAGACCCGGATATGGGTAAACTGGTTTTTCCCCGTCCGATCGGGGTTGCCCGCGTCATAGCCCACGCCAAAGGGGGAATCGGTGGACTGGATGGGAAGGTTTACCGCCCCGTTGGAGCTGGTGGGCGTCAGCAGCTGCCCGTCGCAGTAAAGGGAGAGGTTGGTCCCGTCGAAGACGGCGGCCACATGGTGCCAGTTCTGGAGCCAGTCGGCCGGGGCGTCGTATTCGTTCTGGAACCAGCGGGAGCCCTCGCCGGTGACAAAGAAGCGCAGCTTCTGGCCGTTCTGGTCGCAGCGCAGGCCCATCTGCTGGTCGCCCTTGGAGAACAGGACGTTCAGATCCTTGGGCTCCAACTGCTTGACTTCGGCCTCCACCGTGAAGGGATGGTTGCCGGAGAGAGCGTCGTTGAAGACAGACGAGCTTTGATAGGTGGCGTAGCCCTCCAGCACCTGGCCTTTATCGGCGTCCTCCGTAAGCTTACCCTCCAGCACGCCGTCCAGGGCGTAGCTGCTCTTGTCGGCCGACACCAGGTTGGCCGCCGGGATGGGGGTGGCAAAGTTCTGGTCCACCCAGTCCCAGATAAAGCCGCCCATCAGGTTGTCATAGGAGCGGATGACGTCCCAGTATTCCATCAGGTTGCCCGAGGCGTTGCCCATGGCGTGGGAGTATTCGTTGAGGACAAAGGGCATCCGATCCTCGCCCTGGCCCTGCCGCTCCACATAGGCCACATCGGCATACATGACGCTGATAACGTCGATGCCGCCCTCTGTTCCTAAGGGCAGGTAGGTGATGGGCCGAGTGGGATCGGCCGGCCGGATGATTTCGGAGATGGATTTTTCAAACATCCGGGTGTAGGGAGAGTTGCCGGCCTCGTTGCCAAGGCTCCACATGACCACCGAGGTGATGTTCTTGTGCCGCTCCACATTGTACCGGGTGCGGTCGTTGTAGGCCTCGGTGAAGTGATAGCCCACCGTGTCCACCGTCTGGCCGTTTACCTCAATGGTGGAACCGGCGATGGGATGGGTCTCCATGCTGGTTTCGGCCATGACGAACAGGCCGTACTTGTCGCACAGGTAGTAGAGGTAGGGATCGTTGGAGTAGTGGGCGGTGCGCACGGCGTTGAGGTTATGCTGCTTCATGAGCAGAATATCGGTTTCGAACAGCTCCCGGGAGACGTATTTGCCCTTTTCCGGGTCGATATTGTGCAGGTTTACGCCCTTGAAAATCAGGGGCTTGCCGTTGATGAGCACCTGCTGGTAATCCTTGGTCACCCGGTTGTAGTTTTGGTCTACCTCGGTCTTTGTAAAGGTGATCTCCCGAAAGCCCAGCTGCTGGGAGACGCTCTCAAAGTGGCGGCCGCTCTGCTTGTCATAGAGGGAGATGACCAGGGTGTAGAGGTAAGGATCCTCGTCCGACCAGAGGCGGGGGGCCTTTACCATGCGGCTGAAATCCACGCTGACCTCCCCGTCCGAATCGATGGCCGCCGCGTCGGCCCGCAGGGGTTCCGCGGCGAAGAGGTTGACCCCGTCGGCGTCGTACAGCCGCACGTCCAGGGCAAAGTCGGATACTTGTTGGGTGCTCTGGTTGTCAATCTGAACGTCCAGCTTGAGCTCGGCGTCGGTGAAGGTGTCGTCCAGGTCGGTTTCCACCTTGTAGTTCCGGATGTGGACGGCGGGGGTGGCGGTGAGATAGACGTCCCGGAAAATACCGCCCTGCCGCAGGGCGTCCTGCTCGTCCATCCAGGTAGCGTCGCTCCAGCGATGCACCCGTACGGCCAGTAGGTTGTCCTGCCCGTCGTCGGTTAAGAAGGGGGTGATGTCAAAGGTGGCCGCGTCGTACATGCTCTCGCTGTAGCCCACCTCGTGTCCGTTGACATACAGGTACATGGCCGATTCCACGCCCTCAAAGGTGATGTAGACCTTCTGGCCGTGCTCCAGCCAAGAGGGATCTACATCAAAGGACTTACGGTAGAAGCCCACCGGGTTGGTGACGGTGGGGGCGATGGGGGCCACATATTTTACGTCCCCGGCCCCCTCGTTGCCATACTGGCCGGCCCAGGCGTCCTGGGTGTTGGCGTAGGCGGGGAAGTCGAAGCCCTGGGACTGCCAGGAGGCCGGCAGGGTTACCGATTTCCAGCCGCAGCCGTAGTTGACGGCGTCCGGCCAGATGCCTACTTCCCCGGTGCCGTGGTAGGGATTTTCCGCCACGCCGGTGTAATCGGTCTTGTAAAATTCCTTGGAGAGGCCGTCGGCATCGGCTTCATTTAGGCTTTTATAAACGGTCAGATCCCACTCCTGCCCCTCACCGGTAAGCAGCTGGTAATAAGGAGACTGGGTCTGGTCGTAATTTACAGCGCCGATCCGGGCCTTCTCCACGTCGTCATAGGGGAGGGTGTCGGTGCTGTGTTCCTCCCGGTTGACCTGGTAAATGTCCGACTGCCGCACGGGGTCGCCGTTTATGTCGGTGCTGTTGACCTCGCCTGTCCATTCCTTGCCGGTAAAGTAGGTCTGTCCCGGCGCAAGGTCGCTGCGGCTTTCCATATCCGGCCAGGCGGCGCCTGCGTCCCAGGGATCGCCCACGTCGGCCGTCGCCGGTAGCCCGCCGGCGGGGAAAGCCAGCCCGGCCGTCAGGGCCGCGGTGAGCAGCAGCGCCAGGGTCCGTTTCGGTTTTCTCATGATGCATCCTCCTAATCCATATATTTCTCTATATCCAGCGGGGCAAAGCCCGCAAGCTTCCGAAAAGCGTTTACGCCAGCCGCAGGACCAGCCCGCCGTCCTGGGCGCAGAGCGCCAGATCCTCGCTTATATGTCCCTTATCCAGCGCGACGGTATAGTCGAACCCCTCGTATGTCAGCCCCAGGGAAGCGGGGGAGAGCCGCCGCATACAGGGCGTCCCATCGGCCCCGGGCCCGTGGCGAAACACCAGCCGGAAATCCCCTTTTGCCGACCAACCTATGCGTATGCCCTCCTCCGTCAGGGTAAAGGTCATTTCTCCGAGAGGGGAGCCGGTAAAGATCACCCTGGCCGTCCCTTCCCCCTCCTCATATCGCATGTGGGTAAAGGGCAGGCCCACCTGTTCGCCCACGGCGGGGTAGAGGCCGCCCCGCACGCCGCCGCAGCTCCATCGGGTGCCGTCGGCCAGGGGGAGGTTGTCGAAGGTCAGCTTGTCGGAGTCGCATATCTGGTCGAAATACCGTTCCCGGTAATCCTCCCGGAAGAGGTAGAGGTCCCGGATCCAGAACCGCCCCGCCTCGGCGTAGAGGTTGACCCGGTAGTTTTTGCAGGAGAACCAAACCGATTTTCGCCCCTCGCCCTTCCAGTCGTCCATAGCGGCGATGACCGACGGCGGGGTGGCGGGAAAGACGCTTTTATACCACCGGCCGGTTTCCCCCGGGGTCTCCACCTGGATTTTTCCCGCGGCCGCCAGCTCCTGGAACCGCCCGAATTGATAGGTTAGCCCCTTTTCCATCCCCGGCCAGCCGAAGCTGTTTTCCTGGCCGGCCTGGGCGTAGCCGAAGGAGAGGCAGCGGCCGCTGAAGTTTTCTTGGAGGAACCAGTCCACCCAAGCCGGCTCGCCGCCCCCGCCGCCGGGGCCGGCGTAGACCGGCTCCAGGGAGATCACCCCCTGGCAGCCGCCGGGACGGGGGGCGTTTACATCCAATCCGCAGTCGTACTGGAGCACCGGGTCGGCCCCCAGCATCCGGAAGATGGGCACGTCTATCTGTTTTTCGGGGCTGCCGGCGGGGCAGAGGATGTTTTCCCGGCTGGGATAATAGCCTTGGCCGTAGTAGCCGCCCCAGATGGTGTAGCCGTCGGTGCCCCACTGTTCCTTGCAGTTGCAGGCGGCGTCCAGACCGTAGGTTTCGGCCGCGTAGCGGAGGGTGTGGGCGTCGAAGGCCCAGGAGCCCAGGGTTTTGGGGTAATACCCGAACACCTCCCGGAACCCTTCAAACAGCGCGTCGATGAGCCGTTCCCGCTCTTCCAGGGTGTATCCCACCGAAAAACCGTACCGCGCCTGCCAGTCCCAGGCGTACCGTCCCTTCCAGGGGATGCCCGCCCGGCGGTTTAAGGGCTCCGCCATCTCCAGCCATACCCCCAGCTCGAACTGGCGGGGATCCAGCTTTTGTAAAGGGGCGGTGAAGGCGGGGTTGATCAGCGCGTCGTATTGCAAAAG
>DXVY01000062.1 GCA_019417145.1 Clostridiales bacterium | reverse complement strand
GGGTAAGTCAATCCTTTGTAGTTTCCGTCTTGCCCCAATAGAGCTAAAAAGCGTATAGTTGAAAAGACATTTGATCCTTGCTATAATATTTCCAACAGAAATCACAGTGAAGGTGCAATAAGATGGCATATTACATAAACTTGTTTTCTCCTGAAACATATAGGGCTTTCTCTGATTCCAATCAAGATATCTCCGGGTTCAGAGATAATAGAAGGAGAATTGCCAGCACAATAAAACCAGGGGACAAGTTCATTTGTTATATGACAAAACTGTCCCGTTGGATTGGCGTATTAGAGGTTTCGACAGATTGCTTTGTAGATGATCAGCCAATTTTTATGAGATCGGAAGACCCGTTTATCATCCGATTTCGCGTATCGCCCAAAGTCTGGCTTAATCCGGCAGAAGGTATTCCCGTCAGCGACGATATTTCGTGGAAACATCTATCATTTACGAGGGATTTATCAAAAAACAACACTGCTTGGACAGGGAAAGTCCGAGGTAGTCTGACCAAGTTAACAGATGAAGATGGGATGTATTTAGAAAACCTTTTGATTGCCCAAGGCAGTGAGCGAAGAAGTTATCCTCTAACCGCTGCTGATCAGAAAAACCTGAATCCTTCGATGATTAATTCAGAAAAACCTGAATCCTTCGATGATTAATTCGGAATCTGGACAAATCATCGTTTCTATTCCGGAGGATGAGGGTAGGTCCGCTGTCCGACGCAGTACGGAAACAGAACACACCAAAATACAAGCCTTGATTTCCAAAATTGGCGAGTCAATGGGCTTTCGTATCTGGCTTCCACTTGCAGATCGTCAGCGTGTCCTTGAGGTATGGAACCCAGTTGAAGACAATGTGCTTCTAAGACATTTACCTTTGAATTATGACACTGTAACCTTGCGGATAATTGAAAACATCGATGTCCTCTGGATTCGTCGCAATGCGGTTATTCGCGCCTTTGAAATTGAACATTCCACATCCATATATTCTGGACTTTTACGTATGGCGGATTTAATGAGTCTTCAACCAAATTTGAAGATCAACGCCCATATTGTCGCTCCGACGGCCCGGCGCAGGAAAGTTCTACAGGAGATATCTCGACCAGTTTTTGCCTTAATGGAAAGTGGGCCGATGTCGGAATTATGCTCCTATTTGTCCTATGATGCAATCGAAGAATTGGGCGCTGAAAAAAACTTATCACATATGAACGATAGTGTTTTGGAAAATTATGTAGAATATGCTCAAGAAGCTGATTTTTAGCAGGTGCCTTTTTCATCAACGCTTCCCATATCGAGTGTTCATAACCGATTTGCGTTGTGAACACTCGTTTTTTGTATCAATTGGTTTCCGCTTAATACATAACAAATTTCCCATAGGTCAAAACGCCTATGGGGATTTTTTATGCCTGCCATAGCCCTATGGATTGTCTAGCTTGGGATCATCCTGCCCGCCCGTTCTCTGCCTAAAGACAGAGCGCGGGCGGGTTCCTTTGCATCAAGACACAAGGGAGGCCTTAGGCGTCATACAGCACCTGATGATTGTCCTTTCGGTATCTTCATAGCGCCCTTTTTGCGTTCAAAATGATCCAATTTTAAAAACGCACTATTTTTCTAATGCTTGTATCAGCGGGTTTCGATCGTCCCAGGCGGAACAGACTTCTTCGTGCCGGTTGTCTATAATCTTATAGATTTTACCATCGCCATTCCAACTATACTGTTTACCGTTATACTCAAATCGAATTTCGGTGCCCCAATAGAAGTCGTTCTGGTATTTGTTGTATTTTTCGTTAACAAGAATAAACTTGCCTTCTTGGACAAGCGTATTGAAAATGACATTTTTTTTGATCCTGTCGTCCGAGACGTACACACACTCTGTTTGGCTGCGCTCTTTGTGGATGGCAGAATCGTTGTTATACCAATGATACCGATATTTGTCGTTATCTGCCTTTTGGCAAATGTATGCGGCCATTCCGCTGTCAAGAAATTTCTTGTAGTTTCCCGCCTTATGGGTCGGACCGCTGTTGTTCATTAAAAAATCATGGACCTTGCTTTGTGTGATAGGGTCATCGCTACATACCGGTGCTAAAACCTCCCATGCGCCCGTACGCTTGCAATTGGGGCGAGGAAAGTTATGGAGGTGTTTATCCGTAACTTGACTATAAAAGTATCCTTGCTATAATATTTTTCAGGGTCGAGGCTTGATGAAAGCTGCAAAAGTGCAGCCCGCAGCATAGAATTTGCGGCCGGCTATACGGCGGCAAACGCATAGTGCTGCAAAAACGCAGGAATATGTCCTTCGCGGCCAGGCGGCCGCGGGCTGGATTTGATCGGACAAGATCTGCTTCTTGGGTTCTGTCGGCTCGTATTGATAGTGGAAAGATGAGAATATCCATAGGAAAAATGGCTGCCGGCCTTTCAGGGTTTTATGGTCGGCTTGTCATTTTTAAAAAGGAGAGGAAAGAGGGTATGTCGTTTTCGGCTACATGGGATAAATTCCTGTGGGAAGGGATCCTATTTCTGGCCTTTATACTGACCTGCGGCGGCTTGACAGAACGCCGGTTTGCAAAGGGGACCAGCCTGCTGATCGCCGGGGGTACGCTGGCGGGGATTACCCTGCTTCAATCGGCGTTGCTTCTGTCCGGACAGGATAGTACGCTGGTGCTCACCATGCTGCCGCTGACCGCTTACCTGCCGGCCATCCTCTGCCTGCATATCCTGTCGCGCTCCGGCTTTTTCCAGACAATGGCCATTTGGACCATGGGCACAATTGTTTACTTTGTCCTGAAAATCGTGTGGAAAATCCTCATGCGGTATTTCGCTGGACTGCCCAGCCTGCCGGTCTGGGGCTGCAATCTGCTGATGACGGCCTGTCTGTTGCTGATTTCGGGATTGTTGGTGTTTATGGCTTTCCGCTTTCTCCGCAAGCCGTTTCAGATATATGTGTTGCACAACCGCACCAATTGGCTGCTGCTCGGCTTTCCGGTGCTGATGGTCGTTTTGCTGTTTTCGTATGTTGGAAGCAGCACTACCAACGGCGTCCTGCTTCTGCTTCTGCTTTTGACCGCCTTATCCATATTTCTGGTGCTTATCCGGGTGCTGTCGTCGGCGGCGGCCATCGACCGGATGGAGGCGTCCGAAAAAGAGGTTTCCCGCCAGATGCAGATGCAGCGCCGGGAATATGAGGACATGTGCAAAAAGATGGAGATGGGGCGGACCTACCGCCACGACATGCGCCATCACCTCCTGGCGCTGGAGGGCCTGGCCAGGCAGGGGGATACAGAGGGCATAACCCGGTATATCGGCAATCTACACGGGCAGCTGGCGAATATCGAAAAGGAGGTCTATTGTGAAAACGCCACGGTCAACGCCGTGCTGGCCTCCTGCATCGGACAGGCCAAACAGGCGCATTGCGCCGTAACAGCCAAGATTCATCTGCCCGAGGAGATCCCCTTTGATGAAATGGATATCTGCGTTTTGCTGGCCAATGCTTTGGAAAACGCAGTAAACGCCTGTCGGAAAATTTCAAAAGAGGAAGACCGATATGTGCATCTGGCGGTAGAGCTGGCGGACCATGGGAAGCTGGCCATATCTGTGGACAACCCCTGCAACGCGCCGCTGTCCTTTACTGCCGACGGTTTTCCCGTTGTCCCAAAGCGGGAAGGGCACGGCATTGGACTGCGAAGCGTGGATACGGTTGCCAAGAAGTATAACGGGATGTTTCGCTGTGCGTGCCAGGAGGGGGAATTTCGGTTTAGGGCGGTGCTGTTTGGTCGGCAGGCGTCCGACGCGCCGTCCGGTGGGAGAAACTGGAAGCGCATTAGAAAGCTGGCCCCCTCGGCGCTCCTTTCCGTGTTCGCCTTTTTCCTTGTTGTCAACTGTATGCCGGTTATGGCGCAGGCGCTGTCGGACATCCCCGGTTTTGGTGCGCTGGTGCGTCTGGCCGATCTGCGTTCCTACAGTTTCTTTTGGGGAGATACCTCGTTTAAGGCGACCCTTCCCGTGCTGGAAGCGGACGCGCCAGCGGCGGATATAGCCGAGCAGCCGGCCGAAAGCGTGTCCGCCGATGCGCAGGAGACCGTCAGCCGGCCGGAGAGCACCGAACCGGAACCGGCGGACGGCTCCACTGGTTCGCAAGAGCCGATCGTATCTTATGAATTTTCGGCGGGATCGGCCGGCGCGCCGCTTGCGCCTTTGGACGGAGCGGCGTCGACAGCGCCGTCCCAACCGTCGACAGAGGAATCCTCACCGGCCCTGCCGTCGGACCCGTCCCAGCCCTCCTCCGGCTCCCAGCCGGATACGCCCACATCCTCCGCCCCATCCTCGGATATCTCTGACGGGGTGGAGGATGCAAACCAGCAGATGGAAGCATATATCGCACAGATGCGGGAAAAGTTTTTGTGGTATGTCGCCCGGAAATACGAAGGATATGTAGGGATGGACACAACCTATCAGATCCTGCGCAACGACCACAGGTTGCTTTCGGTCCGGTTTGAGACCACGCTGAACGTCGGCGGTTCGGGCCAGTACAGTCGCAGCTTTTCATTGGATAAGCAAACCGGTGAATTGTTGGAACTGGCAGGCTTGTTCCAGCCGGAAAGCGATTATGTGGGCGTCATCAGCCGGGAGATTTTGCGGCAGATGACCGAACAGGTGGAAGCCGGCGTCGCGGATTATTTTATTCCCGGCGGTATCTGGTCGGAGGACGAGTGCTTTAAGGAAATCGACGCCGATCAAAACTTCTATATCGACGAGCAAGATCAATTGGTGATTGTGTTCGACGAATATGAAGTGGCGCCGGGCAGCATGGGTATGCCGGAATTTGTCCTTCCCACCGAAATACTGAAGGAAATTCTGTCGCAGCCGTCGGTCATCGGCTGATCACTTGGAAGAACGAGGTGATTTTCTCTTGATCCGAGCCTGTATTTGTGACGACAGGGGAGAAGATGTGAAAAAACTGCGGGAATACGTCGCATGGTTTTCTGAGAAACACCCGGAAATTCCCCTGAAAGCCGACGCGTTTTCCTCCGCCTATGATCTTTTGCAGACGGTCAGCGACCGCGGTGGATACGACCTGTATCTTTTGGATATACTTATGCCGCGTCTGAGCGGCATCGACATTGCCCGCAGGGTGCGGGAGCGCGGGGAGAAGGCGGAGATCCTGTTTTTGACCACTTCCCGGGAATATGCGGTGGAGGCTTTTGGCGTAAAAGCGTCCGGGTATCTGCTCAAGCCGGTGAAAAGGGAGGATTTTGAGCAGGAGGTGCTGCGCTGCGTCCGCAATCTGGCGCCCAGGGAGAACCCGGCCCTATTGCTGAAAACCAGAGAGGGAATCCGAAAGGTGCATATCCAGGAAATCGTCACGGTGGAGAGCTTCAACCATCGCAGGGCCTGCAAGCTCGCCGACGGGACGGTTATCCAAACCCCGGCCACCCTGTCGTCGTTGTATGAACAGTTACGGGATTATCCCGGCTTTTTTCTTCCGCACAGGGCGTATATCGTAAACCTTGCGTATGTAAACGGCCTGACGACCGCCGATCTGTTGATGACCGACGGGACGCGTATCCCCATCTCGCGGAATATTTATCCGAAACTGAAAGAAGCCTATTTGGATTACACCTTTTGAGGCATGTGGGCATGAGAAAAGAATGGAAGCGGAAAAAGCGACGTCCGTCCAAGGGGTACGCTTTTTCTGCTTTTTGTTTTCACGCTTGCATGGCGCAGCGCATGGTTCGTCCCCTTTACCACGCCGGTTTGACCGGGATACCCCCAGAGGCAGACGACGCCCGCCGATGACAGCCTTGCCAACCCCGCCGGGTGCATGGGGCGGCGCAATACCATGGAAAAAATCGCCCTCCGCGTCGCCTGGAATGTATGGAGCAAAGCCCCCTGTAAGGCAAAACAAAGGGAAATTATATGGGGGGATTACCGCGCAGAAAGAGAGACGGGCTGCGACGCCCCTCTCTTTTTCCGTTTTTCCTTACCCGGCAAGCGGCGGGGGACTTTTTTGCCCCGCCGCTATTGAACCGGCGGGGTAAATCGGCTATAATAAACTTTGTATAATTTCTTGTCGCCCCTGCCTTTTGCGGGGCGTACCGCGGGCGCGGGCCGCGGAACTTAGCGCCGGCCGCCGCCACTTTTAACCAAAGGAGAAAACAGGTTTGTCCGATACGAGCAAGCAGGCGGTCCTGGCCGCCCAAAAGGAATATATTGAACGGGTGGGGACCATCCTGGCCTCCCGGTATACCCATCAGCCAAAGGCCTTGGTGCAGACCTACGGCTGCCAGCAGAACGTCAGCGATTCTGAGCGCATGAAGGGCTTTTTGGCCGAAATGGGCTATGCCTTTACCGAGGATGTGGAGCAGGCCGACCTGATCCTCTGCAATACCTGCGCCGTGCGCGGTCACGCCGAGGACCGGGTCTACGGCAACGTGGGCGCTTTCAAGCACCAGAAGAGACGTCGGCCGGACTGTATCATCGCCCTGTGCGGCTGTATGATGCAGCAGCCCCAGGTGGCCGACCGGATCAAGAGGAGCTATCCTCACGTGGATCTGGTTTTCGGCACCCACGTGCAGCATCGCCTGCCCGAGCTGCTCTACCGCTGCCTTACCGGCGGCCGGGTCTTTGAGCTGGACGATTCCCACACGGAAATCGTGGAGGGCCTGCCGGTCAGGCGGGACAGCGCCTTTCGCGGCTGGCTGCCCATTATGTACGGCTGCAACAATTTCTGCACCTACTGTATTGTGCCTTACGTCCGGGGCCGGGAGCGCTCGCGGGCGCCGGAGGATGTGGTGGCCGAGGCCGAGAGCATGGTGGCGGCCGGCTATAAGGATATCACCTTGCTTGGCCAGAACGTCAATTCCTATGGCAAGGGGGAGGCCCACGGGGTGGATTTTGCGCGGCTGCTGCGGATGGTGAACGCCATACCCGGCGATTTTCGCATTCGCTTTATGACCTCCCATCCCAAGGACTGCACCCTGGAGCTGCTGGACGCCATGGCCGACTGCGAGAAGGTTTGCGGCCATCTGCATCTGCCCTTTCAGTCGGGCTCCGACCGGGTCCTGAAGGCTATGAACCGGCATTACGACCGGGCGGGATATCTGCGGCTGGTGGAGGAGGCCCGCCGCCGCATGCCGGATATCGCCCTGACCTCCGATGTGATCGTGGGCTTTCCGGGGGAGACCTATCGGGAATTTCAGGACACCCTGTCCCTGGTGGAGCAGGTGGGCTTTTCCTCCCTCTTCACCTTCATCTATTCCCCCCGGGAGGGGACGCCGGCGGCCGGGATGGAGGACCCTGTGCCCCACGGGGAGAAGGTCCGCTGGTTCAACGAGCTGCTGGCCGCCCAGGAAAAAATCGGCAGGCAAAAGGCCGAGGCGGTTCGGGACGAAACCCTGCGGCTGCTCTGTGAGGAGGACCGGGGCGCAGGCATTCTAGCCGGTCGGGCGGAAAACAACCGGGTGGTGGAATTCCCCGGCGATCCCGCTTTGGTGGGGCGTTTTGTACAGGTGCGGATCACCCAGCCGGGCGTCTCCATGCACAGGGGCGTGCTGGCTGAATAATACAGCGGATACCGGCGGCGTGGCCGCCGTCCGAAAATAAAAGGAAAAGAAAAAGGAGATTGCAAATGGATGTTTTAGAAGCGACCCGCCAGCTTGGCCGGGTCATCCAAGAGGACCCTCGATACGCCGCTTTTACCGCCGCGCGGGAGAAAAATGATCAGGATCAGTCCCTGCAGGAGGCCATAGGCAAATTCAACCTCGCCCGGATGTCCCTGGACAACGAGCTCTCCAAGGACGAGCAGGACGCCGAAAGGGTAAAAAAATATAACGACGAGCTCAAGCAGATTTACGGTACGATCATGACAAATCCCAACATGATTGCCTACAACGAGGCCAAAACGGCTATGGACCAGCTGCTGGCTATGGTCAACGGAGTAATCACCCGCTGCGTAAACGGAGAGGACCCGGAGACCTGCGAGGCCTCCGAGGGGTGCGGCGGGAGCTGCGCTTCCTGCAGCGGCTGCCATTAAAGGCCGTTCCGGGCCCGCAGGGCGTTGGCTGCGCGGGCTCGTATCCGGCCTGCCTCTAGCCGACCGCTGCCGGGAAGCAGCGGCGGGCTGTGGGCGGGCCTACAGAGGGTCCCGGCGAGGGCCATGAAAAGGAGAAGCGGACCGATATGAAAAACAGGGATGAAAATAAGACCGCCGTGACTTACAGCGATCTCTCTCCCATGATGCAACAGTATTACGACTGTCTCTTATACACATCTCCGAGCCCAC
>DXVY01000061.1 GCA_019417145.1 Clostridiales bacterium | reverse complement strand
GCCGATCCTCGGGCGCACCCAGCATGTTCTTCCAGCGATAGCCGCTGGCGCCGATCATGCCGCCGCCGAAACGGATAATGCTGACGCCCTGCTCCTGCAGCTTTTCGGCCACATCCTTGCGCACATGCAGGCCGTTAAAGCGGCCCCACTCGCCCATCTCCATAAAGGCGTAACCCAAATCCACGCTGCCGGGTTCCCGCAGCTCAATGGACAGGCGGCCGGCCGCGTCCTTGGTGTCGGGGGTCAGGGTGAATTCGTATTTCTTCCAACCGTAGCCGGCGTCTACCTGGATGGCCTTCTCGGCATACTGCTTGGTTCCGTCGGCGCTCTCCAGCACCACATAGGCTTCCGCGCCCTCTTGCGAACGGGCGTAGAAATAGCCCTCGTATTCCTTGTCGGCCTCAAAGTTCATACCCATGCGATTGAGACCCATGTTGTTGACGCCGATGCGGCCCTCGCCGGAGGTAAAGGTGATACGCTGGCTCTGGGCTACAGAACTCAAGCTGGTGGTGTAGGGATCGTCGGTCACCAAATCAGGAGCGCCTACCACGCCCTCGTCCTGGTGCAGCCGCCACATGCCGCTGACCTTAACGGTGCCGCCCTCCAGGTCCTCTTCCACCGGGATAGGCTGCATCTCGCCGCCATCCTTGGCGAACTGGATATTCTTAAATTTGCCCGCGCCGTCCCATACGCGGAAACCAACCATGCCTGTCTGGAGGGGGTTGGAATCGGTGTACTGGGCGACCTGCACGTTATCCACAAACACGGTAAGCGTGTCGGCGGTCATGCTCACCCGGACATTATACCAGTTTCCGGGCTGTACGTTGCAGGAATAATCGTTGATCTTATTGTAGTTGTTCTCATGCTTGGCCAGCCGGACGATTCCATTGCCCAAGCCCACCTCATAGCCATAAAAGCTGTCCGCGCCGGGCTTGGGATCGCTGACCTTGACAATGAAGCCGGTGGGGCCGTTGCCGGAGAAGTAAATATCCGCGCTCACCTCGCCCACCGTGCATTCGGTGGAATTGAGGATCAGTTTGGGGCCGTCCTCGCCGGAACCGGCGTACTGTCGGCCGCCCTCGCCGTCACTCTCAATGGCCCATTCGCCGCCGACAACCGAAATGGCGGCGTTTTCATTGTTGTAGGCCGGCTCGGCAAAGCTCTCGCCGAATACCATCTGGGACCAGATGCCACCGTACAACTCATGGTTCACGTCCTCCATACAGACGCCGTACATGGTCTCGGTGATCTGGTTTTCCACCTGATGGGTGTCCACGGTGAGCTGGGCGTCCACGCCGTATTCCTTGCTAACCACCTTGGATACGGTCTCATCGCCGGAGGTGACATAGGCCGTGTAGGTCTTGCCCTCTTCATAGGCTACAGGGTCGGTGGAAAAGGTCTGGGCGCCCTGGGCGCGGTCGGCCGTCTTGCTGTCCACCACCGCATCGGTGCCGGTGTAACGGCTCTCCAGTACCACCTGCATCTCGTCGTCGCCGGTGGTCTGGACATTGGCCTCGGCCCTTACGGTATCCCCGTCAATTACCAGCTCCACCCGGGCCGCCTCGGGCATAAAATATGCCGACGCAGGAATCAGCTCCTTGACATTGTTGGGTGTGCGCCAGGAAAGCTGCAGGGTGCCGTCGCCGTAGCCGTTGTAATGCTCGATGACAAAATCATAGTATTCCCCTTCCTCCAGGGTCATGGAGGTTTTGGCCTCGGCCGCGCCGTGCGGGCCGGCGTCGTTAATCTTGTTTTCGCCATCGATCCACATTTTGGCGCCGTCGTCAATGTTCAAATAGAAAATGTAAGTTCCGGTTGCAGGCGCCTGTATTCTACCCACATAGCGGGAAGAAAAATGCTCCTGGGTGGACATGCCGGGCGGCGTATTGGAAGCGGTCCATGTGTGATCAATGGTCTCCTCCTGCCGTCCGGTCAGAAAAGTACCGTAACTCTCTCCCTGGTAATACTCAGCCCAGAGGCCCGGCTCATAGGCCTCCGCGGCCTGAGAAGCCGCCGGCGTCGCGCCGGACATCGTCCCCACGCCCAGCACGGCCGCCAGGCAGCAGGCGACAAAGGATCTGGCTTTTTTGGTCATTTTTCCCATATCGCACCTCGTCTTTCTGCTTTTTCACATTATCGTTAATGTGGTTACATGCATAATTATAACCGTTTATATCCTTTTTGTCAATATGCAAAAAATAACCTATCCAAATATCCTAAAAATTAAGGAGGTTTCCGGACGCCTAACCGAGGGCATAAAAAACCGTCTATCACGCCGGTCCCCTAACCGAATAAATGCGCGTCGGCATCAAAAGCTGCCATGATGAGCCCCGGCGACTATAGGGCGAAAAAGGATATGCCTCCCCGCCGAATCGTATGCAGCGACGAGGCGACGTATATACCGGATCTTTTCCCTACCGGCCGTCCCGTCTATACAGACATGCTAGCGTACAGTAAAAATTTTTCGGTCTCAGAACACGGGGAAATTTTTCGATTGGATCTCTTGCAATCTCAAAAGGTATCTGGTATCATAGTTAAAATCCCAACCCAAAGACTGGATTTGTCTGCGGGTGAGGAATGCATAATGATCTGACAGCCTGCGTGCACAAGGGCATTTGCCCGCGTGGAAAGGCCATGCAGTAAGGGGCGCTTATAGTCTGTAAGCGCTCGGTCAATTTTTGCTATCTGTATGACCCTTTCCGCCTTGGGTGGAAAGGGTCATTTTTATGGAAAGGAAGAGGCCCATGTGTCTGCCTGATCAAACCCGTATCGCCCTCATCGGCATTATCGTAGAAAATACGGAGGCAACCCAGAAGATCAACGCCCTGCTGCACAATTGTGCGGATTATATTGTAGGCCGCATGGGTGTGCCCTACCGACAGAAAAATGTAAGCATCATCAGCGTGGTCATGGACGCGCCGGGGGATATCATCAGTGCGCTGGCCGGCCGGCTGGGCAGTCTCTCCGGCGTCAGCGTCAAGACCGTGTACGCCCCCGCGGCCGGGTAAAGGAGAATATATGAAGGATAAATTGTCCCTGTCCGCCGCCTGCGCCCTTGTAGACCGGCTGGAATCCGCGCACTGTCTGGAACGAGATGCATATGCCGCCCTTATGGCTGCACGCTCGCCCGCCTTGGAGGATTATCTTTTTGACAAATCCCGCAGGGCGGCCCGTCGGTATTTCGGGAATAGAATTTACATACGCGGCCTGATTGAGTTTACCAACTACTGTAAAAACGACTGCTATTACTGCGGCATTCGCCGGGGCAACCGGGAAGTGGAGCGTTACCGCCTGGATGAAACCGCTATCCTCTCCTGCGCCGTCGCTGGCTGGGAACTGGGGTTTCGTACCTTTGTGCTGCAGGGAGGCGAAGACCCCTATTTTACCGATGATCGGATGGTATCCATAATAAAGGCGCTAAAAAGCGCGTATCCCGACTGTGCCGTCACCCTGTCCATCGGCGAGCGAAGCCCGGAAAGTTATCTACGGCTGCGGGAGGCCGGGGCAGATCGCTATCTGCTTCGCCACGAGACGGCCGACGCCGATCACTACGGCCGGTTGCATCCGCCCTCCCAAACCCTGGCGACCCGACTTTCCTGTCTAAGGGAACTCAAGGCTTTGGGCTTTCAGACCGGCACCGGATTTATGGTGGGCTCTCCTTGGCAGACCATAGAAAACCTGGCCGACGACCTGACCTTTATCCAGGAATTTCAACCGCAGATGGTAGGCATCGGTCCCTATCTCCCCCATCGCCAAACCCCCTTTGCCCATATGCCGCCCGGCAGCATGGAGATGACCCTTTTTCTCATCGGCCTTATCCGGCTCATGCTTCCCGGCGTATTACTGCCCGCTACCACCGCCCTGGGCACCATCCATCCCGAGGGGCGGGAAAAAGGAATACTGGCCGGCGCCAACGTGGTCATGCCCAACCTTTCCCCTCCCAGTGTCCGGGACAATTATACCCTGTACGACAACAAGCTGAACTCCGGCGCGGAGTCGGCCGAGAAGCTGAGAGAGCTTGCGGCCCGGCTCGACCGTATCGGCTATGTCATCGCCGTGGATCGCGGCGATTTTCAACCAATAGCGTAAGGATCATGGGCCATGCCCATTCCCTATATGAAGTACGGCCCGCCGCCGGCCGAATCAGCGCGGCAGCCGGAAACCCGGCTTGGAGGTAAAACATTATGTACGATCCCAAATCCCTAAAGGCCACCGAGTTCATCGACGACACCGAGATCAAGGATACTCTGGCCTATGCCGCGGCGCACAAGGACGACGAGGCATTATGTATGTCCATTCTGGAAAAAGCCGCCCTTTGCAAGGGTCTATCCCACCGGGAAGCCATGGTGCTGCTGGAAACCGAGCTACCCGCTATCCGGGAAAAGATTTTCACCCTGGCCGAGGAGATTAAAAAGAAGTTTTACGGCAACCGCATCGTCATGTTTGCCCCTCTTTATCTTTCCAATTATTGCATAAACAGCTGCCGGTACTGCCCCTATCATGTAAAAAATAAGACCATATGCCGCAAAAAGCTGACCCAAGAAGAGATCGTAAAGGAGGTCACGGCCCTGCAGGATATGGGCCACAAGCGGCTGGCGCTGGAAACAGGGGAGGATCCCATCAACAATCCCATAGAATATGTGTTGGAAAGCATCAAGACCATCTACTCCATTAAGCATAAAAACGGCGCCATTCGTCGGGTCAATGTAAATATCGCCGCCACCACCGTAGAAAATTACCGTAAGCTCAAGGAGGCCGGCATCGGTACCTATATTCTCTTTCAGGAGACCTATAACAAGGAGAGCTATGAGTATCTCCACCCCGCCGGTCCCAAAAGCGACTATGCTTATCATACCGAGGCCATGGACCGGGCCATGGAGGGCGGCATCGACGACGTGGGCTGCGGCGTGCTGTTCGGCTTAAACATGTATAAATACGATTTTGTGGGACTGCTCATGCATGCCGAGCATCTGGAGGCTGTCCACGGCGTAGGACCCCACACCATTAGCGTGCCCCGTATCTGTCCGGCCGACGACATCGACGTGGATGAATACTCCAACGCTATCCCCGATGATATTTTTGAAAAGATCGTAGCCATCCTCCGCATCGCAGTTCCTTATACCGGCATCATCATTTCCACGAGGGAATCCCCCCGCGTACGGCGGGAGATTTTGAAGCTTGGCGTGTCCCAGATCAGCGGCGGCTCCCGTACGTCGGTGGGCGGTTACGCCGACGGGGAGGCGGTTAATCGGGACGACGATCAGAATTCCGCTCAGTTTGACGTCAGCGATACCCGCACCCTGGACGAGGTGGTAAACTGGCTGCTGGATTTGGGGTACATTCCCAGCTTTTGCACCGCCTGCTACCGGGAGGGCCGCACTGGCGACCGGTTTATGAAGTTGGTCAAATCCGGCGCCATCGCCAATGTCTGCCACCCCAACGCCCTGATGACCCTTAAGGAATATCTGGAGGATTACGCCTCAGAGGATACCCGGAAAAAGGGCGAGGCCCTCATTGCCGCCGAGATTCCCAAGCTGCAAAACGAGAAGGTACGCGCTCTGGTGGAACAGCATATGAAGGAGTTGCACAACGGTATGCGGGACTTCCGGTTCTAGGCGGGCAGTGCCCGCAGCCAATCGTCGGTAACCCGCCTGCGGCCGAACACCTTCCCGCTCGGTAACTTTACCTATATAATAACCGCATCCCGCCAGACGGGCAGTGCCCGCAGCCAATCGTCGGCAACCCGCCTGCAGCCGAACGCCTTCTTTATTCTATAACGGCAAGGCGGGCCGGATGCAAAACATATGTAGTAGGCCTTGCGGAAGGGCCTAGATTTCGCACCTCTTTTACGTTAAAAAAACAACACGCCAGGAGGCACATCCTATGAGTTTAACCAACACCCCCTCTGCCAACCGGCTACATATCGGTATCTTCGGCCGGCGCAACAGTGGAAAATCCAGCTTTATCAACGCCCTCACCGGCCAGGATATCGCCCTGGTCTCCGACGTGGCCGGCACCACCGCCGATCCGGTCTATAAGGCTATGGAAATCCATGGCCTGGGGCCCTGTATGCTTATTGACACGGCCGGGTTCGACGATGTGGGGGAACTGGGAAAAATGCGGGTGGAGGCCACCAAAAAGGCAGCCGAAAAAACCGAAATCGGCGTGCTTGTGTTCTCTGCAAAAGCCGATGCTGCAGATCTTGCTTACGAAAAGGCCTGGGCGGCCAATTTGCGGGAAAAACAGGTTCCTCTGCTGGCCATTATCAATAAAGCGGATTTAAAGGACCCCACGCCCCTAAAGGCCCGTATTGAGCGGGAGCTGGGATTGGAGCCTCTCTGCCTCAGCGCCCTTACGGGAGAAGGCATGGAAGCCGTGATTCCCGCCCTCATCCGCCTGCTGCCCGAGGATTATGACAGCGACTCTATAACCGGCCGTCTGGTTTCCCCCGGCGATACGGTTCTGTTGGTCATGCCCCAGGATATCCAGGCACCCAAAGGCCGTCTGATCCTGCCGCAGGTGCAGACCATCCGCGACCTGCTGGATCATAAATGTATCGTGACCAGTTGCACCGCCGACGGGCTTGATGCCGCTCTGGCCACCCTGGCCGGACCACCCAAGCTTATCATCACCGACTCCCAGGTCTTCCCCCTGGTCTATGCCAAAAAGCCGGCCGGCAGTCTGCTGACCTCCTTCTCGGTTCTCTTTGCCGCCCATAAAGGGGATATAAAGACCTTTGTAGAAGGTGCGGAGGCCATCGACCGCTTGACCGCCGCTTCTCATATCCTCATCGCCGAGGCCTGTACCCATGCGCCCCTCACCGAGGATATCGGCCGGGTGAAGCTTCCCCGCCTGCTGCGAAAGCGGGTCGGAGAGGGTCTGCAGGTGGATATAGTCAGCGGCGTGGATTTCCCGTCTGATCTGACTTCCTACGACCTGATCATCCACTGCGGCGGCTGTATGTTTAATCGAAAGTATATTCTTTCCCGGGTAGAGCGGGCCAAAGCGCAGTGCGTGCCTATGACCAATTACGGGGTGGCCATCGCCAAGCTGACCGGTATACTGGATAAAATTACCTGGTAGGAGCGGAGTGAATATGCGGGTTCTTATTGACGCCGACGGCTGCCCGGTGGTAGACTTGGCATTGGAAGCGTGCAGACGCCGCGGGCTGCCTGTTCTACTTTTCTGCGATACCGCTCACACCTTCGACCGGCCCGGCGCCCAAACTATTACCGTATCCAAAGGCGCCGACAGCGCAGATTTTGCCCTAGTGGAACAGGTACGGCCGGGGGACATCGTCATCACCCAGGATTACGGGTTGGCCGCCATGTGTTTGGCTAAGGGCGGCCGCCCCATTAGTCAGGATGGCCTGCGCTACACGGCGGACAACATGGACGCGCTGCTCCAATCCCGCTATGAAACCAAGCGGATTCTTGCCGCCGGCGGGCGGGTAAAAGGGCCTAAAAAGAGAAAGGGCAGCCAAAATGTCGCCTTTATGCAGACTCTGGAGCAGCTGCTGGACAGCACAATCTAACGAAAGGAGACCTACAATGTCCGACTCCTTCTTTTATGATCTTCCCACTGCTCTCCCCCCGCTCCCAGCCGATGAGATTGTACAAATTATCGCACAGGATCACCATGGCAGAATTGAGCGGATTATCTCATGGGGGCAGGCCTCACCAGCCGGTTTCTGGTACGATCAAGCGGAGGATGAATTTGTCTGCCTGCTACAGGGTGAAGCCGTGCTGGAATTTGCGTCCGAAAGGGTCACGCTGCGGTCAGGGCAGCCCCTCCTCATTCCCGCTCATAGGCGTCATCGCCTGGCATATACCTCTGCCCAACCGCCCTGCATATGGCTGTGTGTCTTTAGCGGGAATCAATAAGTTTGCTGGGCACAGGTAAGGCTTGGCTGCGCCCCGTAATAAAGTTATATAGGCAAGCGGCCGGCAGGCTCCACAAAAACGCCGCCCCCAAACGGCCTGGATAATGTTATTCTTTTTATAAAGCCATACCGTACCCGTATAAAAGTTCCCAAAAAAAACACTTGCATTTTGTTTCCCAATCGTATATACTATATTAGCACCCATTAAGGTCAGATGTTTCCGGATACAGCAGGGAAGGCGCATCTGTTCCATTGCTCCAAGGGCAGGTGCAAACAATTCGATATCGCGGGGTGGAGCAGTTGGTAGCTCGTCGGGCTCATAACCCGAAGGTCGGAGGTTCAAGTCCTCCTCCCGCAACCATCTGGGGTGGACACTTTAGATGTCCACCCCATTTTTGTCAGTATTCATGCGG
>DXVY01000060.1 GCA_019417145.1 Clostridiales bacterium | reverse complement strand
GACAGGCCGTAGCCGAAGGGGTACACAACCCTTTCATAATTGGGATCAAAGGTCTCGAAATACCGATATCCCACATAGATGTCTTCCTCATAGCTGGTTACCCTGGCCTCCTGGCTGAAATTGGAGGAAGAGGAATAGTCCGCATAGCTTTTGGCAAAGGTATCGGTCAGTTTGCCCGAGGGATTCACGTCGCCACAGAGCACGTCGGCTATGGCGTTACCGCCCTCCATACCCGGCTGCCAGGCAAGGAGCACAGAGTCGATCGCCGGATATTCGGCGATCCAGCTTGTATCCATGGTATAGCCGATATTCAGCACCACCACCACATGCTCGAAACCGGCGCCACACACCTTGTTCAGCATATCGATCTCATGGTCGTTCAGTTCATAATCGCCCTTGCCGGCATTCCGGTCAGAACCCTCGCCGGAATCGCGGGAAATCACGATGATGGCGGTGTCCGACTCCCTCTGCGCCTCCGCCACAATTTCTTCGCTCAAATCAAATTCCTTGGGCGTCTTTTGATCGGCCGGTTTTTGATTGTCCTGCTGATCCTTTAAATACTGTTCGGCATGTTGCCTGTACTGATCGCCCAGGTCGGTATTGAGCTGTACCTTTCCGTCGGCGTCCTTATTTGCCATGCCCTCCAGCGGATCGGTCACATAGTCAACCACCACGTCGCCTGAGCCGGTGCCACCTTTAATGAAGCTGCCGCCCTCCTGGGAATAAATCTGTCCTTCGCCGAAAAGGGCCACCTTTTCCCCATTGGGCAACGGCAGGGCGCTGTTTTCATTCTGGAGCAGCACCATGCCCTCCGTAGCCACCTGCCGGGACAGTTCAATATTACCCGGCGCGGATTCGGCTACAGCCGGAATGCCGGCGGTCATAGAGCCGGGAACCGTGCCGCACAGCAGCGCCGCTGACAACGCCAGGGATACCACGCGCTTCTTGTTCATATTTTTTACCTCCATTTTGTCAAAGAATCAAGCGGATGCTTCTTTGTACGGCTTTATTATACACGTTTTACACAGATCAGAAAAGTAAATATGCCCCCTTTTTGTAGACAAAAACTGATATGCATAGATTCCCTTCTAGACAGTCCTCCCCGCCTGTACAGCAAAAGGACGGGCGCAAAGCCCGTCCTTACTATCTTTGCGTTATTTTTGCAGCAGCTCCTCGGCCAACGCCCCCATGGCGGGCAGGTCGGTCTGCTTCATGGCGGATTTCAGGCTCACCATCTGCTCGCACAGACGAATACCCTTCATGCCTTCCACCGCGGCCCGCATGACCTTGGCGGCCATAGGCGCCCAGGTGCCGTTTTCCATAATACCCACGGCGCGGTTCTGGTAGTTTTTACCCTTCAGGTGGGATAAAAAGGCCTGCATACAGGGGAAAACCTCGGCGTTGTAGGTAGCGCCGGCCAGCACCAGCTTATCAAACCGGAAGGCATCCGACACGGCCGCTGCCATATCGTCCCGGGCCAGGTCGGCGACCACTACCTTTGCCGCCCCCTTTTCCCTGAGTATATCGGCCAGCTTGCGCGCCGCCCGCATGGTGTTGCCATGGATGGATGCGCAGGCGATCAGCACCCCGTCCTCCTCGGGCGCATAGCTGCTCCAGATTTGGTATTTCTCCAGGTATCGGGACAAATCCCCCCGCAGCACCGGCCCGTGCAGCGGACAGATCATGGCTATATCCAGGGCCGCGGCCTTCTTCAGAAGCGCCTGCACCTGCACGCCGTATTTGCCCACAATATTGATATAGTACCGGCGGGCCTCGTCGTCCCAGTTCTGCACGCCGAACAGGTCGTCCTTCAGTCCCCCAAATTTGCCGAATCCGTCGGCCGAAAACAGCAGCCTGTCCTTCTGGTCATAGGCCACCATGACCTCCGGCCAGTGAACCATGGGCGCCATGACGAAGGTCAGGGTATGGGTCCCCAGGGATAGACTGTCCCCCTCCTTCACCACCACCATGCGGTCGGTCAGGTCCATATCAAAAAACTGTCCCATCATGGCAAAGGTCTTGGCGTTTCCCACCAGCTTCATCTGGGGATATCTGTCCGCCAGTATTTGCAGGCTGCCGGAATGGTCCGGCTCCATATGCAGCACCACCAGATAATCCGGGCTGCGGCCGGCCAGGGCCTCCTCCAGGTTTTTAAGCCAGGCCTCGGTCCCCCGGGCGTCCACCGTATCCATTACGGCCAGCTGATCGTCCTCAATCAAGTAGGAATTATACGAGATGCCGTCCGGCACCGCGTACTGGCTTTCAAACAAATCGATATCCATATCGTCCACGCCGATATAGCGCACGGTATCCGTCACATTTTTTACCATATTCTTTCTCCTTCCCACGGGCCTACCGGGCCCCTTCTTACGGAGCCAATTATAGCACAGGATTAGTAAGCCCGTCAATTTGCGAAAATATACAGGGGCTAACATCTGGACGGCAGGTTTTGTAGCCGTTATGCAAAAGAAGCAGGCGGCCGAGCCGGCCGCCTGCTTGCTTAAAGAGGGTTCGCCCGCTTAGGGACGTACCCGCAGGGTCTTGATCTCAAAGGGACGGAAGGAAAGGGGTACGCACACCCCGTCGCCGTTCTTCTCGGCCGTCAGGGTCTCCCCGTCCTCCTCCAGCATATTGCACTGGGCCACCGACGAGCAGGGCAGGCGCAGGCGCAGACAGGTATCGGTAGCGGTGCGCATGGTCTCGTACATACGCAGAATATAGTCGCCCGAGCCGTCTTCGGCCGGCTTCATGGTCTCCAGGATGATATTGGAGGCGTCGATGGTCAAAAGCGAGCCGTCGGCCCTGGCGCCGGGCAGGGTCTGCACCGGCACATTCAGGTCGTAACCCTCCTGAACCACGCCGCTGTCCATCAAGCTGCCGTTATAGGCGTAGAAGCTGTAGGTAAATTTCTGCTCGCCCCGGTCGCATTCGGGGTCGGGACTGAAGGGAGAGCGGAGCAGGGTCAGGTTGATGCAGTTGCCCAGCACGTTGACGCCGTATTTGCAGTCGTTGAGCACGGCGAAGCCCCGTCCCTCCTCGCACAGGGCGGTCCACTTGTGGTTGGCCACCTCGAAGCGGTCGAAATCAAACTGGCGGGAACGGTGGTTGGGCCGGCGGACATGGCCGAACTGGATCTCATGCACCGCCTCCTCCGCATAGTAATGAACGGGGAAGCCGACCTTGAGCATCTTGTGCAGCTCGTTCCACTGGACGGTGGTATCGAAATCCACCCGGGCGGAACCGCGGCGCAGGCTGACCAGCTGGGTGAGCAAGGAGTCGTGGATCTTGCGGGTGATCTTGACAATCGCCTTGACCGGACCGGGCGAAACCAGCTCGTAGGCGGCGGGCTCGTCCAGCTCCACCGGACAGCATTCGTAGGTGGTATCCACGTCCCAGGCCTCGAAGCTCACGGGGATATCCTTGAACAGCTTCATCTGGTTGCAGGCGCCGGCGGCCAGCTCGCGGCCGGTCTCCTTTTCCAGAATGGAGGTTATCTCGCCCTTGGCGCCGAAAACCACCTTGAGCTTCTCGTTCTCCAGCACCGCGCCGACCGCAGTTACCGCAGCCGCCGCGCCGGACGCGAGCGTGTTAGCGGCGGCGGCGCGGACGGTGACCGTGCCGCAGGCGGGTACAGTGACCTCAGCCAGCACCCGGTCGCCCAGCCGCTGGACAGGCAGCGTCTTGCCGCCGGCCTCGGCCCCCTCATAGCCCTCCGGCAGCTCGATTACCGCCGTGCGGTCAAAGGAGAGGGAATTGTAAACCGTAACGGCGTCGTCCCCGGAGGCCAGAGAGGCGTTCATACCCATGCGGATATCCGCAAGATCGGCCAGCACCTTAGCATAAAGGGCCTCGGCCTCCTTGTACACCCGGTTGATAGAGGAGCCGGGCAGGATATCGTGGAACTGGTTCAATAGGATTTTCTTCCACAGCTCGTCCACCTGCTCCAAAGGATAATCGTAGCCGCTAAACTTAGCCGCCACACCCCAGAACTCGGCCTCCCGCAGGGCCAACTCGGACTTGCGGTTGCCCTTCTTGGTCTTGGCCTGGGAGGTCTGCACGCCGCGGTGACACTGTAGGTACAGCTCGCCTACATAGTTCTCCACCGGGGCGGGATGCTCACGGAAAAAGTCCAGAGGATGGGCGTTCTTCACCTTGGGACAGCCCTCGAAATCGTTCTCCCGACGGACGTACTCAATGAAGTCCCGGGCAGGGCCGCCGCCGCCGTCGCCGTAGCCGTAGGGCACCATAAAGCCCCGGATATTCTGCTTTTGCTTGCGGTTCTTCCACTTTTCAATCATGGTTCCGGCATGGATATCGGAATTATAGTCGTCGTGGTTAAAGCTCTGCACCGAGCTGCCGTCCAGGCCGATCCAATTGAAATAATTATAGGGGAAGGTCTCGCCGCCGTTATAGTTCCACCACAGCTTCTGGGTGGAGAAATAATCCACGCCGCAGCCCTTCAGAATCTGGGGAAGGGCGGCGGTATAGCCGAAGGTATCCGGCAGCCAGAACATCTTGCTGTCCACCCCGAACTCTTCCCTAAAGAAGCGCTTGCCATGGATAAACTGGCGGATCAGGGACTCGCCCCCCGTGATGTTGGTATCGCACTCGACCCATGCCGCGCCCTCGGGAATCCACTGGCCGGTCTTCACCTTCTCCTTAATCCGCTCATAGAGCGCGGGATACATCTCCTTGCACATACGGTAGAGATGGGGTTGGCTCTGGAGGAAGCGGTATTCGGGGTACTCGTCCATATGGCGGATCTGGGCGGCAAAGGTGCGCATCACCTTGCGCTCGGTCTCGGCGATGGGCCAGAGCCAGGCGATATCGATATGGGCGTGTCCAAAGGCGTAGAACTGGGGCGCGGTAGAGCCGTTATGGCACTCGAAAAGCGGCCGCAGCCGTTCTCTTGCGGCGGCGTAGGAGGCGTTGCGGGCCTCCTCGGGCTGCTCAAAATCCACAATATTGGTGAAATCCTTCAGTCCCTGCCACACGTCCTGGCAACGCAGGCCCTGGGGGGTGAGATGATGCCAGGCCTCCCAGAGGACCTTTACGTCCATATAAAGCTGGTATGCCAGCTCGTTCCATATACCAAAGCTGCTCTCCCCCATGGTAGCGCGCAGCTCGTCGGTGCCCCGAGGCTTATAGTCTCCCGGCAGCACCGGCCCGTAATCGCAGCCGGTAAACTCATGACCGGCATAGGCCTCTAGTACCAGCTCGTATGTATCCCCCGCCTTGGCGCAGGCAGTCAGGGTCTCGTCGGAAATCAGATGAATCTGATCCCGCACCCAGTCGGCCCGACGGGTGCCGAACTCCTGGCCGTTAACATAAATCGAGCTCTCTCCGCCGGGATTCAGGCGCATGACGATGCGCTTGCCCGCCGCGCTCTCCGGCAGGGTGAACTTCCCCCGCAGCCACATATACTCCCACTCGCGACCCCAGCGGTCGCCGGTCTTCACAGGCTTGAAATCCCCCTTCATCGCCTCCTCGTAGGAAAGGCGGTCAAAGGTGGTATAGCCTTCAAACTCCAGGTTGCCCAGCGGATGATAAATATCCTTGACCAGGGCCTGCATCCAGCGCTCCAGGCGCCGGGTCCATTCCTTTTGCAGTTCCATAACAGCCTCCTTAAAACTCTTATTTCCTTACATGTTAACTCTATAAACCGCTTGCCGCGATTTGGTATCATTATATCTGCGCCCTCTTCTTTTGTAAAGCGGCAGTCGGAAGATTCTGCAAATATGACATGTTTTCCCCATGATTTTTTATAACCTCGTCTGCAAATCCGTAAATACGCATGAAAAAGGCCTTTTTACCCCCCTACCGATCCCCCTGTCTTTTTCATCTCCGATACGGATCCCCCACCCCATGAATCCGTCCTTGACAGTGCCTGCGGAACATGGGATAATATTATAAATTTCGTACCGGAGGAGGAATGAAAATGGGACAGGCTCCCTTGTGGCTCCAATCCCACAACTGCTTTGGCATTTCCTCCCCCTATTATGTCAGCTATGACATTGTTCCTTATTATATCGAATCCCACCGACACGATTTCGTGGAGATGCAGATGACGGTGGCCGGAAAGGGCACCGAGGTGGTGGGCGGCGTCTCTCACGAGCTGCGGCCGGGTAATCTCACCATCCTCTTCCCCTGGCACTGCCATGACCTGACCCCCGCGCCCGGCGGCCAACTGGAGATCATCAAGTGCTGCTTTGACGTGGAGATGTTTTTGGAGCCGGTCAGCCCCTTCGCCGACCTGCGGGATCTGGCCTTCCGCCACCTGGACGCCGCGCCCTACCTTCTGCTGGAGGGGCAAGAAGCCGAACATATGATCGGACATTTTAAAGAGCTGCTGGATGAGTTCGCCTCCAACCGCCCCTGGAAGGAGCCGGCCCTGCGGGCGGGCATTTCCCGCATCCTTATTGATTTCGACCGGTGCCGGCAGGCCCGCTCGTCCGACCTGTCCCGCCGGGAGCAACGGCCGGGCGAGGAGGAGCGGTTGGCCTGGGAGGCGGTGGAACATATTCATCTCCACTACCAGGAGGACCTAACCGCCGAAAGCGTAGCCGAGCTCTTCGGGCTGCGCCCGGAGCGGCTGGGCGAGCTTTTGGATCAATACGTGGGGCTCTCCTGCGAGACCATCCTGACCGAGACCCGCATTCGCAACGCCTGCGCCATGCTGATCTATCACAAGACCTCGATATCCCACATCGCCAAATCGGTGGGCTACCCTTCCGAGGAAACCTTTTGCCGGGTCTTCAAAAGTATGAAGGGCATTTCCCCTCTGAACTACCGGAAAAACCACCAGGATACGGTGGGACGCATGGTCTATCCCCTGTTTATCGACGCCAAGATTATCTACTACATCCACCGGCACTATAAAGAAAATATCACCATGCAGGATATTGCAAAGGAGTTCCACTACAATGAAAATTATCTAAGCGATCTGCTGAAGGCCCAGACCGGGCAGAATTTTGTGGAACTGCTCCATGAGATCCGTATTTACCACGCGGCCGCCCTACTGCTGTCCTCCGATATTCCGGTAGGACAAATCGGGTTCCAGGTGGGTTTCAATTCGGCCGAAACCTTCCAGCGGGTCTTCAAAAAAATCAAGGGGGTCTCCCCCGGCGAATACCGCAAGCGTCGGGGAGATGTGCCGGACGCCCAAGGCGGGTCCATTTAAGTTTCCCCGGTCCCGCTTCCTCACCGCGCCTTGCAACATAAGGAAAGAGGAGAGACCGCATGAAAAAAGTCGCAATTTGGATTGCCTTTGCCCTGCTGGCCGCCGCGCTGCTCGGCCTGTCCATCTGGCAGAATACCTCTGCGCCCAAAATCAGCAACGATCCCTTGTGCCAGGGCATCATATCCCGCTGGAACGCCGGCCTTCCCGACGGGTTTACCAAGGTGGAAGCCGCCGATCAGGCCGAAAGCGGCGAGGGATATTCCTTTGCCCGGCTCACCTATGACAGGGATGTGAGCGGGATTTTAGAAAAGTGGCAGGACGGCAATCCGGCACATCTGTCCGCCTTCAACAGCCTGGCCGACAGCTATGCCGCCTGCGGCTATATCACGGCAGAGCACGCCGGCATACTGGAAGCCAACCGTCCGGCGGAAGGCGGTTATCTTTCCTATACAATGGAAAGAGAAGGCACAGACGCCAAGATCGTTCTGCTGTATGACGCCGATACGCATAACATGTATGTTATGGAACGGCTGCTCCCGTAAAAGAAAAAGGGGAACCCCGGACAGGCTCTTGTTAGCAGCCGTCCGGGGTTTTATTTTTTCCCGTATTCGAAGCATAGATTTGCCGGCCGGCCTGCAACAGCGTTTGCCGTTCATTGGGCAATTTTTCTTCCATCACCTGCTCTAAGAGCGAATGCAGCGTCTTTCCCAATACCGGCCCCGCCGGAATACCCACTGCCATCAGGGCATGGCCGTCCACCGCCAGCTGATGGAGGCTTACGCAGTCCCCCCGCTCCACCACCTGATTCAACGTCTCTTCCACCCGGCCCACCAGCGCGATCTGCCGATCGCCGTGAACGGGCGCCTTGCCGGCCGCGTCGGCCCGCTGGACGGCCAGCAACTGGCGAAAGCGCGCTTCCCCTATGCGGGACAACAGCCGCCGCACTGCCACGGGATCGGCCTTCAATTTATAATCGTGCAGCCGGACAAGGGTCAGAACCTCCCCCGCCGTTTGGTTGTCATACCGAAGCCTCCCCAGTATTTTCTCTGCCAGCCGGGCGCTTTCCTGGGGATGACCGGGAAAATGCCCCCTGCCGGACGCATCCATCCTAAAGCACGCCGGCTTGCCCAGGTCATGGAAG
>DXVY01000006.1 GCA_019417145.1 Clostridiales bacterium | reverse complement strand
AGCTCTACGCCCGGCAGGGACACCCCGGAAAAATCAGTCTCCACCGGCAGACAGACAGCCTGCAGGCCGCAATCAGTGGCGTTTTCCGGCACCTGTTCCAGTCGGGCAAAGCGGGCAACGCGACCGGGCCGGCCGGAAGCGGAATAAGGTCCGGTCAGCAAATCGGCCGGCCGGAGCTTTGCAAAGGAAATGGGCCGGACGGTCTGCCGTGCATCGGCCAGCGCTTGGACCGCCTGCCTTCGCAGACCGTTTAGAACAGATGCCGGCAGCGTAACCCCCTCGTCCAAATGGCAATCCAGCCGGTCTAGATAAAAACAGGTGCCGCCCAGCTTTTTGAGATAGGCGAACGCCGTTTCCCCATCCAGCGGCCGGTTCCGCGCCTCCTCCGGGACGGGTCCCTCCGCCTGCACCGTATGGGTGCCATCGGACAGGCATAAGCGGCAGGGCGCGCCACGGCGCACGGTGAGAACGCCCCGTACCGGCGCGGACTGCCGTTCTCTTCTGGTCAGTCCATGAAGTCCCGAAAGGGCCGCGGCGGTACGTCGCACATCCGCCTCGGTACGGTGGCCGAACATGTGCGGGCCGGTCGTCCCCTGGAAATATCCGTCGGTAAAGCCGCTGCGAGAAAAGACCGCCTCCAGCGCCCCGCGCAGGTCGGGCGGCGGCGGTTCCCCGTCCACCGCCATGCGGCAGACCGCCGTGGCGGCAGCCACATATTCCGGCCGCTTCATGCGTCCCTCAATTTTAAGAGAGGCCACCCCCATCTCTTTTAACGCATCTATATGATCCACAAGGCTCATGTCCTTGAGGCTCAGGTCGAATCCCGTCCCCTTCTCGACGGCAAAGGGCAGCCGGCAGGGCTGGGCGCACAAACCCCGGTTGCCGCTTCGCCCGCCCAGCATGGCGCTGAGATAGCACTGCCCGGAAACGCACATGCAAAGAGCGCCGTGGACAAAAACCTCCACCTCCATGTCCAGTTCCCTGGCGGCGGCGCACAGCTCGGCCAATTCCTCCCGGCTCATCTCCCGGGCCGCCACCACCCGACAAAAGCCCATCTCCTTAAGTATAGGCAGAGCCGCAGGGGTATGTATGGTCATCTGGGTGGAGGCGTGCAAATGCAGGTCGGGCGCGGCCGTGCGCAACAGGCGGGCCGTCCCCAGGTCCTGAACGATCATCCCATCCACGCCGGCCGCGGCTGCGGCCCGGGCCGTCTCCAGCGCCCGCGACATCTCATTTCCTCGCACCAGTGTGTTCAGGGTCAAATAAACCCTGACGCCACGCCCGTGACAAGAGGAGACGGCGCCGGGAAGGGCGCCGTCGTCAAAATTCGCCGCATTTCTGCGGGCATTAAAATCGCGCAGGCCAAAATATACCGCATCTGCCCCCGCCCGCACGGCTGCCTCCAGCGACGCGGGAGAGCCGGCGGGGGACAAGACCTCCGGCCTCATGCCTTAGCCGTCCGATTGCGCAGACTTTGGTTCTCCCGGTTGAGCCGGTCGATCTCCCGGCGGGCCTCGTCGGCCTCCAGCCGGGCGCAGGCGGCCTCCTGCATGTATTCCTTCATCTGCAAGCGCATGCTCTCCGCCTCGGCGGCGGCCTTCTTATTCTCGTCACACAGATCCAGCGCGGCCAAAACGGCCACCATGGTGGTGGAGAGATAGGGATTGCGCCGGGATATCTGGTCCAGCCGGCGGTTGAGCTCGTCCCCTACGCTGCGGACATAGGCTTCATCGTCATCGGCAATAAGACAATACTCCAGGCCGCCTACGACTAATTTGATTTTGTTGGCCATGCTACATCACCTCAGCACATATCATATACATCCTATTCAACTTAATAATACCCCATTCTCCCCAAATAATAAAGTCTTTTTCGACAGATTTCCAAAAATTCTTAGCCGGTCGTATCCGCAAATCATCGCAGCGGACAGGTTCAAACAGGGCTGTCCCGCCGACATGCCCGCAAACGAACACCGGTCTCCTGGTTGCGTATGTAAAAGGAGGGATGCCCTCCTTTTACAAATGCACACGGGTATCCTGCCACCGAAGCAGAAGGTCGTGCATCCTGGCGGCGCACTCTCCCTCGGCTACAGCCGCGTCCGCGAACAGCGCGCCGGCCTCGGTACCTGCATACAATTTGGAGTATTTTGTATAATTCCGGCTGTGCTCCATACAGTCTTCCCATGCCTGCATCAGTCGATCCCTGGCCGTAATGGTCACGGCGTGCTGGCAGTCGGCATGGATGCTGTCCCGCTTATCCCGCTGTGGATGATTCGACATGATCTTTCCTCCCTGCGGCTCGGCTGATTATCCCCTTGCATGTCAAAAGGCAAACGGCCGCAGAATTATTTTGCGACGGCCCGGCATGGTCTATCCCGGAATCTTACTGCCAATTTTCATTAAAAGGATTTTTATAGTCTGTTCATATATAAGATATAATAATAGCCTATACTGTTTAGCGACTAAAATATTAAGTATCTTAATTATCGGGAGGCGCATTTCATTGCAAAAGAGCCAAAGCCAAACGGAGGAACTGTTTTTCTCTTTATTTCGGCTGCGCAATGTTCGGATTGCCAAGCCAAAACCTCCCGGCGATATCCGGCCCAGCGGAATGATGCTGTTGTTTTACCTATGGCAAAAAGCTGTGGAAGGTCCGGCGGCGGAAAAGGGCTTGACCATCAAGGAATTGAGCGCCGGTTTTGGCGTGACGGCCTCTTCCATTACCCAGCACGTCAATCCTCTGGAAAGCGCGGGCTATATCGTGCGGCGCGCTGATTTTGACGACCGGCGGATCGTCCGGGTTTCTCTGACAAAAAAGGGCAAGGACCTGATCGGCGCGGCCCGGCAGTCCATATTGGATCAGTTGCAAGACCTGACCGCCTTTTTAGGTCCGGAAGACACAGATGCTTTTATCCGCATATTGGACCGCGTCTATGCATGGCGCTGCCGGGCGGAAAATGAGCCGGTTATCAAAGGGAGGTTTATCCATGATAAAAACATTTAGGAAAATGGGGAAATACGGCTGGCTCTACGGGATTGCCGTCATCTTTATATTTATACAGAGCATGGCCGATCTTTCCCTGCCCAACAAAATGCAGGTGATTATCGACCAAGGCATCACCAAGGGCAACGACGCCATGATTTGGGAAGCAGGGCTGCAAATGCTTGCCTTTGCGGCCGTGGTTTCGGTCAGCGCCATCGTGGCCTCTCTGCTGGCGGCGATCTGCGGCTCGGGCCTGGCAAAAAATCTCCGCCGTAGTATATTCACCAAGGTAATCGGCGCTACCAACAATCAGTTGAACGCATTCGGCACAGCCTCTCTGATCACCCGCACCACCAATGACGTGACCCAGCTCCAACAGTTTGTCGTTATGTCCCGGCTGATGATCATGGCGCCCATCATGGGCATCGGCGGCATCATAATGGCCGTGGCCACGGCGCCTTCCCTCTCCTGGATCATCGTGGCCGTTATTCTGGTGGTTACCGTTTTTGTCCTCCTGGTCATGTACAAAGGCAATCCCCTGTTCAAGGCGCAACAAAAAAAGCTGGATGCCTTGAACCAGGTCATGCGCGAGGATTTGACCGGCGTCCGGGTCATCCGGGCCTTCAACCGCACCGAGAAGGAACAAAAACGGTTTGAAGCGGCCAACGCCGATTTAACCGGTACGGCATTAAAAATTGCCCGGCTGATGGCGGTTATGATGCCGGTGGCCATGCTGATTATGAATCTCACCACCCTTTTGGTCACACAGGTCAGCGCGGGGTATATCGACGCCGGCAGTCTGGACGTGGGACAAATGTCGGCCTTTATCCAGTACGTTATGCAGGTTATGATGTCGCTCATCATGGTATCCATGATCTTTATCTTTATTCCCCGAGCCATGGTATCGGCCGAACGCATCAACAAGGTGCTGGAATCCCAGGGTGAAATTTATGATCCGGATCAGCCGAAAGCGTTGCCCCGGACCGGTCAGAGCACCCTGGAGTTTCGAGATGTGACCTTTCGTTTCAAGGGTGCGGAGGAGCCGGTGCTCTCGCATATTACCTTTACAGCCAAAGCCGGCGAGACCACGGCCATCATCGGCTCCACCGGATCGGGCAAGTCCACCCTTATCGATCTGGTCTCCCGGTGTTACGACATTGAATCGGGACAGATTCTGCTGGATGGGGTGGACATACGCGATATCTCTCAGGAGGAGCTGCGGCGGCGCATAGGGCTGGTTCCCCAAAAAGCGGTGCTCTTCACCGGCACCATTGCCGAGAATATCCGCTTTGGCAAGGAGGACGCCACAGATGAAGAGGTACGCCATGCGGCCCAGGTGGCCCAGGCGGCCGACTTTATCGAATCCAAGCCGGATGGGTACGACGCGCTGCTGGCCCAGGGCGGCGTCAATCTCTCGGGCGGGCAAAAACAGCGGCTGGCTATTGCCCGGGCTCTGGTTAGAAAGCCGGAGATTTATATATTTGACGACAGCTTTTCAGCCCTCGACTTCAAGACCGACGCCAAGCTCCGGGCCGCTTTAAAGGATGAGACGGGGGACTCCATCATGCTGGTGGTAGCCCAAAGGGTTTCCTCCATCATGCATGCCGAACAGATCCTGGTCCTGTCCGACGGGCGACTGGCCGGCGTAGGCACCCACAGCGAGCTGTATGAGACCTGCCCGGTATATAAGGAGATCGTCTTGAGCCAGCACAGTGAGGAGGAGATCGCATGAGAGGACCCATGAGAGGACCCGGCGGACATACAGCGCCCAAGGTTAAAAACTTCAAGGGTACCATCCTGCGCCTGTCGGGGTATTTTAAGACGGCCAAACTGGCCCTATTGTTTGTGCTGGTGGTCACCATCCTTTCCACCCTATTCACCACCATTTCCCCCAAACAACTTGGCAAGGCCACAACCAGTATCCAGACAACCGTCATGCAGCGCATGATCTACGATCAGGTGGCGGAAAGCTTGGGCGGCGAAATCCCGCCTGCGCTGGCTTCCATGACCGGCGGGGAACTGCTGGCCCGGTTGCCGGCCGAGCAGACGGCGTCCATATCTGAAAATGCCCGCCAGGCCATAGCGGATATGCCCTTTGATAAACGGCCGAGCATGGACTTTGGCTACATCGGACGTATCCTGCTGCTCTGTTTGGGACTGTATGCCTTTAGCGCCGTATTTAATTTCGCGCAATCCTTTGTAATGGCCGGCCTGACCCAAAAAATCGTGCGCAAGATGCGGGACGACGTCAGCGCCAAGCTCAACCGGCTGCCCATTAAATATTTTGACGCCTATACCCACGGCGAAATTCTAAGCCGGGTTACAAATGATATCGACAACATCTCCAACACCCTGCAACAGTCCCTGACCCAAATCATCACTTCAATTGTCACCATTGTCAGCGTGCTGATTATGATGCTGACCATCAGCGGCTGGCTGACGCTGATCTCTATTTGCACCCTGCCCGTGATCGTTCTGATCGCCGTGCTGGTAGCCAAGCACTCGCAAAAACAGTTTGCCGCCAATCAGAAGGAACTGGGCGCCTTAAGCGGGCATGTGGAAGAGGTCTATGCCGGCCATCAGGTCATCCAGGCTTACAGCCAGGAGGAAAAGGTCGTGGGGCAGTTCGACGCCATCAACAACCGACTCTACGCGGCGGGCTGGAAATCCCAGTTCATATCCGGCATCATTATGCCCCTGACCAACTTTATCAACAATCTGGGATTTCTGCTCATCTGCGTAGTAGGCGGCCTCTTTTCCACCAGGGGCCTCATATCCCTGGGCGATGTGGTGGCCTTCACGCAATACTCCCGGCAGTTTACCCAGCCTATAGTGCAGACGGCTAATATAGTCAATATTCTCCAATCCACAGCGGCCTCGGCCGAACGGGTCTTTGAGATACTGGACGCCGCCGAAGAGGAACCCGACGCCCCCGATGCCGTAGAGCTGACCCGTCCCCAGGGCCATGTCACCTTCGAACATGTAAAATTCGGATACCGGGAGGATAAGATCCTGATTTCCGACATGAATATCGACGTGCAGCCCGGCCAAACGGTGGCCATCGTGGGTCCCACCGGCGCGGGAAAAACCACCCTGGTCAATCTGCTTATGCGGTTTTATGAGCTGAACGGCGGTCGCATCCTTATCGACGGCGTGGACATAACCCATATTAAAAGGCACAGCCTGCGCGGCCTATTCGGCATGGTGCTACAGGACACATGGTTGTTTGGCGGCAGCATTCGGGATAATATTGCCTACGGCCGGGACGATGCAACCGACCAACAAATTTATGCGGCGGCCAAGGCGGCCTATGTGGACCGGTTTGTCCGCACCCTCTCTGAAGGATACGATACGGTTATCAACGAGGAGGCTTCCAATCTGTCCCAGGGCCAGAAGCAGCTAATGACCATTGCCCGGGCCATCCTGGCCGATCCCTCCATTCTGATTCTGGACGAGGCCACCTCCAGCGTGGACACCCGCACGGAAGTACTGATTCAGAAGGCCATGAACCGGCTGATGGAAGGCCGCACCAGCTTTGTGATCGCCCATCGCCTGTCCACCATCAAGGGAGCCGACCTGATTTTGGTTATGAACCACGGGGATATCATCGAACAGGGCACCCACCAGGAGCTGATGGCCAAGAAGGGTTTTTACGCCGACCTGTATATGAGCCAGTTTGGCGGACAACAGTCGGCATAGGACGTGTGCGCCTAACCGGCATCCAATCACACCACGCATAACCTAGAGGATGAGGAACGAACCCCTAGGGATCATGATCCTAGCTGCACCTTTATAAGCGCACAAAGAGCGAGATCTCCGCCGTGATTACGCCGGCAAGAAGACATGCACTTCTCACGCCGAGGGAAAAAACAGAAGGGACTGCTGAAGCCGGGACGAGAACGGGATTACCCTATATACAGGCAGCGAAAATGAGGGGCCAGGCGGCGTCTGCGATCTAATATTCATCGAACCGGACAAGGCGTTCATAACCGCTGACGATCCTATAACCGCTCGGCCGGCAGACAAGCCGGACGTCGCATAGCCGTTGCAGGCCGGAAGCCGCCGTGCTACAATACAGATAACATCCGTATCAGGGGAGGGCGGCTCTATGAAAAAACGCGTGTCTATTTTGCTGAGTATATGCCTGGCGCTGGCCTGCGCCGGCTGCGCGGGCAGATCGGGGGAAAAACTTACCTTTACCAATCCCATTGCCGACCGGGGAAACGATCCCTGGGTGATTCTGCAGGGTGGCACCTATTATTACTGCTATTCGGGCAACGGCATACAGGTGGCGGCCTTTCAAAACCTGCCGGAATTGGGAAGCGCAAAAGGAGTCACGGTCTGGCAGCCGCCGGCGGATACGGCCTATTCCAAAGAGTTGTGGGCGCCTGAGCTCCACTACATTGACGGGGAATGGTATATCTATGTGGCCGCCGACGACGGCGACAATCAAAACCACCGTATGTATGTGCTGAAGGGAACCTCGCAGGATCCCACCCAACCCTTTACCTTTGTGGGAAAAATTGCGCCGCCGGAAGACTTCTGGGCTATCGACGGGACGGTTCTGCGGCATAACGGCAAGCTCTATTTTGTCTGGTCAGGCTGGGAGGGCACTGCTAATGTATGGCAGGATCTGTACATTGCGCCCATGCGCGACCCCTGCACCATTTCCGGCAGCCGGGTACGCATATCCACGCCGGAATACGGCTGGGAACGGGTAGGAAATCCCATGGTCAACGAGGGGCCGGTAGCCGTCTCTCATAACGGAACGGTTCATATTGTATATTCGGCCAGCGGCAGTTGGACCGACGACTACTGCCTAGGGCTTTTAACCCTGACCGGCGACGACCCACTGGATCCCAAAGCCTGGGAAAAAGCCCCCAAGCCTATACTGTCCAAAAGCGACGCGGTGTTTGGACCTGGGCACTGCTCCTTCACCACCTCTCCCGACGGAAAGGATACCTTTGTGGTGTACCATGCCAACACCGAATCCGGCACGGGATGGGGCGGCCGCAAGGTATTTGCCCAACCGGTGGAATGGGACAAGGACAATAAACCGGTCCTCGGCAGTCCGGTCCAGCCCGGAGTGGAAATCAAAATCGGGGAAAATACGAGCAGCCGGTGATTTTTTCCTATCAACATGCAACAAACCGCCTCCTTTATATCCACTTATTGGATAAAGGAGGCGGTTTTTATGCGGTCTGTAAAGCATGCGGCAATGATCTGTTTTTTGGCGGCTCTATTTCTTTGCTCCGCCGGCTGCGGCGGAGAAAACACGACAAATACCGTCACATCCAACCCACCGGAAAGCACTGTTTCCGAAAATGATGCGGCTCCTCAGACGTCTGAAAGAACGACGTCATCCCAAGCGGAGACGGAAGAAACGACCGGGACGGAGGAAGCGGCCGCGGAAACCGGGACGGAACCCGCATCCGAACCGGCGTCTGTTCTTGTTTTTGACCATCCGGACATGGAACCCGATCTCCCCCTGACGCCTGCCGATTCAAATGCAGAAGAATCTGCATCTGTGGCCCCGGAAGCTGCTGTGGCCTTCCAAGGGAACCTGGAATTTCAGGCGTATGTTTACGGCGCCGATCCTAGCTACCATATTTGCCAATGGCCCGGCCGTGTCTGCAAGACCCGGGAACAACTGACCGACCTGATTACCCAATTGGAACAGGCGGCTCCCTCCTGTGCCCGGATGCTGGAAACATGTGACCATGACTTTTTTAACCAAAAGGCCATTTTGTTCGCAGCCAAAGAGAGCAGCGGCGTCTACGGCGGAGATGTTCATGCAGCTGTCCGGGAAGAAAATGCCATTACCATTTACGCGGATCGGATTGTGGGCTACGGCCTACCCGGCCCAACCCGCTATGATGAATTGTATTTCCTGGCCGTGGACACACGGCTGGTATCCGGCGACGACAGCGTTACGGCCTGCTATAAGGAGCGGGACTGGACGGCCGCCGCGTTGGGAGATGGAAAGCGGGTCGGAGAAGGCGACCTGGTCTTGTCCATAAATATACATCCATATGGCCCCAACGGATCAGAGGTTTGCAAAGCAATTTTGGACCCGGAACGACTGGGGTCTGGCATTTTCCGCAGCCAACAGGAGCTGGACGACTGGCTGCAGGCTATAAACACCGATACCATTGTCAATATCCCCGCCGAAGAAATTTTGTTAACCGAGAAAATTGAAAATATGCGCATTGACTTTGATACCACAGGGCTGGTTGTATACGTCAGTGAGGGCGTCTCCCATTATCTGGGGGCCGCGGCGGACGGACAAACCATCCGGCTGGGATACCGGCGCAGCGGCGGCGGGTGTATGCCGGATATGAGCCTTTATATTACGCTTTTGGAAGTAAATTTGGAGGATTTGAACGGTGTACAACGGGTGGAAAGTAAAGTCGTATAGATTACACATGCTTTATGGGTATCTAAAAAGGCGGGCCTTTTGGCTCGCCTTTTTGTTGATAAAGTGCTTTTTCCTGATTTTTTTTGACAGTCTCTTTCCCACTTGCTATAATGTTAGGCAGACAAATGACGCCTGTTCTTTTATAGGCGCTTACATGAGGAGGCGCATGTTTCATGCCCAATATGAAACCCACCCTGAACAAGCTCTCCGGCCTGCTGGAGCTGGGCTATCAATTTACAGAGCGGGAAGACGGAAACTTTTTCCGTAATATGTACCCCTACAATGAAATTCCCAAGCTGGTCTTCAACCGCCGGCAGGTGCCTATGAACCTGCCGGAGGAAATTTTCATTACCGACACCACCTTCCGAGACGGCCAGCAGGCCCGCTCCCCCTATACGGTGGAACAGATTTGCCGGCTGTACGACCTGCTGCATAAGCTGGACAACGACAGCGGCGTCATTCGCCAGAGCGAGTTTTTCCTCTATTCCCCCAAGGATAAGGAAGCGGTGCAGAAGTGCCTGGAAAAGGGCTACAAGTTTCCGGAGGTCACCTCCTGGATCCGGGCCAAAAAGGAAGACTTCCAGCTGGTCAAGGCAATGGGCATCAAGGAGACCGGCATCCTGGTCTCCTGTTCGGATTACCATATCTACAAGAAGCTGGGCTGGAACCGTAGCCAGGCCATGCACAACTACTGTTCGGTGGTCTACGACGCCCTAGAAGCCGGTGTCGTTCCCCGCTGCCACTTTGAGGACATAACTCGCGCGGATTTTTATGGGTTTGTGCTGCCCTTTGCCACCAAGCTCATGGAGATGTCCCGAGAAGCGGGCATACCGGTAAAAATACGCGCCTGCGACACCTTAGGGCTTGGCACCAGCATTCAAGGGGTGGTGCTCCCCCGGAGCGTACAGCAGATTATTTTCGGTCTGACCAACTACTGCGGGGTGCCCTCGGAAAGCCTGGAGTGGCACGGTCACAACGACTTTTACAACGCCGTGCCCAATGCTGTCACCGCCTGGCTGTTCGGCTGCGCGTCGGTTAACACCTCTCTCTTAGGCATCGGCGAGCGGACGGGTAACACCCCCTTGGAGGCCATGTGCATTGAATACTGCCAGCTCAAGGGCAACAGCGGCGGCATGGATTTGAAGGTTATCACTGAAATCGCCGAATACTTTGAAAACGAGCTGCACTATGAAATCCCGCCCCGCACCCCCTTTGTGGGCCGCGCCTTTAACGCTACCCGGGCCGGCATCCACGCCGACGGACTGATGAAGGACGAAGAAATCTATAATATCTTTAATACCACCGACATTCTGGGCAAAGCGCCTATCGTGGTGGTGGACGCCCACTCGGGTGCGGCCGGTATTGCCGCCTGGATCAACACCTACTTTATGCTGGACGACGCCCACAAGGTGGACAAGCGGGATCCAGCCATAACAAAAATCAAAGAATGGGTGGACGCGGAGTACGCCGAGGGGCGCACCACCGTCATCGGCGACAGCGAGCTGGAGCACCAGGTCGGCCTATACCTTCCCCAATTGCTCAGCATGCGCCAAAGCCGCACCGAATAAAACTTGTCTGCAATGGAAAAGGTCGGATGCAGTTTGCATCCGACCTTTTTATTTGTCCTTTTCGTCCGAGGAATTTTCTTCCCGCAAACTATTACGCTGCATTTTTCGAATCAGAAGCAGACGATGCAGCTTGTAAAAATCCCGCTTTTCTCCCTGCCGCATGTAAAGGATCAATCGATCAAACGGCCGGCTAGCAATTTGCGCTATCAGTATAGCCGCGGGGACGCCTGCATCCCCCATCCCCCCATAACGGAAGATCATAGCCAGTCCGCCGCACAGCACCCCATACAAAAAACGGGCCAGGGGCAGCCGGGGCGAGGCCGCTGGGTCGGCGGCTATGTAGACGGCGGCGAAGAAAAAGGCCGACGCCGACACCTCATACAGCGCGGACCAACCCGCGCCGGCATGGCTGCGATCCACAAGCATGGCCAGCAAGACGCATATGCCCGTCATGCCGGCGACCGTCTGCCAACCGATGGCACGCCTATAGATCAAATAGACGGCGCAGGCCGCGATGACAAACAGGCTGGTAGTCCCCATACCGCCGGGCAGATTGCCCACAAGCAGCTCGGACAGTCCGTATGGCGGCCGGGAGCCCAACCGAAGCAGCTCGGACAGGGAAGCGCTCTGCTGGAAACTCTCCGGCAGGCCCAGAACCGGCAGGATATTGTCCGGGCTGACGGCGGGAAAGCGGGTCATATGGGCAGGAAAAATGACCAGCATCAGCAGCCATATAAAGGCGGCCGGATGAAAGAGCGGACGGGAAAGGCCTCCCAGGGGAAGGCGGATGAGCCAAACGGCCGCTATACTACCCGCAACCGGCAGCCACCAGGGCGCCGATACCGGACATACCAGGGCCACCAGTAACCCCGTATTCAGCGGCGCCACACCGGCCGGTCGCCGCCGCACAAAAAGCAGCCAGACCGATTCCGCCGCCCAAGCGGCGAACGCCGAAAGCGCGGAGAAGAAAAGGGCCCGCAGCCCCGCCTGCATGACGGCAATGATGACGGCGGGCAGCAGCGCCACCAGCATGTCCCCCTGCATCAGGCGGGTGGTTTCCCCACCGTGCAGGAAGGGCGCCGATTTATTGGGCTTGGCCATGATGCGCCGCCTCCTTTCCCTCTGCCTGCATTTGGTCCTGCTCGGTATCCTGGCCTTCCTTAGCAGACGCGTTTGATTGTTGATTTTCCAAGTCCGCGCGGCGTCTTTGCTCCAGCGCCTCCAAATTGCGACGGATCCATCGGGTTCCAGCCGAAAGCGGCAGTCCGGCCGGACAGACATAGGAGCAGCAGCCGCATTCTATACAGTCGGCGCCCCCCAACTTTCGCAGCCCTTCCAGACCGGTTCCTTTGGCCGCTTGGTACAGATAAAAGGGAGCCAGTCCCGCCGGGCAGACGCTGGCGCACCGCCCGCAGCCGGTACAGGCCGTCCGGGGCGGCTCGGTCGTCGCGGACTGGGCGGTCAGGGCCGTGAGGCTGGGAAGCAGCGGCGCAGCTGGCCCTATAATCCGCCCCGACATGAGGCCGCCGGCCACCACCCGCTGGATGACCCCGCTGGCTCCGCACTGTGTCAAAAGATCCTCCACCGATGTACCCAGCGGCACCTCCAGGTTCAAGGGGGTCTGCACCCCATCGCCGGCCACCGTTACCACGGCCGTGGTCTGGGGCAGGCCTTCGGCGACGGCCCGGGCCAAAGCCAGGCAAGCGCCGGCTCCAAACCGCACGCCTTGTATGGTTTCCACATATACATCAACGGCCGGCGCGCTGGGATACTTCCCCTGCACATAGGTCACAGGATACTCCATAAACGCTTCGCCCAGCAGGGCGTCGGCCTCCCTGTTCCACCTGGCCAGAATACCGCCGCTGGCGTTCAGAGCGCCGCACAGCAGCCTGAGCGCCTCCCGTATATCCTCCCCAAAGCTGGCCAGGATGGCCAGGGAAGCAGACATAAAGGGCTGATCATCAATGGCGTCCACATATACGGCAAAGGGCGGCGGTCCGTCCTCCAACGCCTCCAGCTTGCGCCAGAGCCGCTGGCCGTCCCGTTCATCCACAATGGCCGCCCGCTTGGCAATTCCGATCAGCCGGCGAAGGGATAGTTCCCCTCGCACAGGCCCTCTGCCTTCCAGAATCTGCGCGCCCCCTTCCGGCGTAAACCGTCCCCTCCTACGGGTCTTAGGAGAAACATCATGCTCCTCCCCGTCCAGTCGCAGCAGGGCGCATGGCGTCTTGCCCAGCCCGGGGATCCGACGTTCCACAATCTGTTCAAAGCGGCCGGAACCGGGGGCATAAACCGGACTTCCGTCCCCCTCGGGAAGCGCCAGCGCCTGGTACTTATGCACCCGGCTTCCCGGCTGGACGGCTAAAGTCAGCCGCTCCCCCTTGACCACACTGAGGGGGACAACCAGGGTGTCCGGCCGGCGGGCAGCCTCCACCAGCAGACTGATGGCCCCGTTTTGGTAAAATTTCACGCCTTTTCTGGCAGAAATACGCATCCTTTTTTCACCTCTTGCATACTGCTCGTCCGCATAATATTATATGAATAAGCGACTCGGGTTTTGCCGCCGTCCCCAAGGGAGGCGGCTAAGTGTAACACGGCCCGTCCGCCACCCAGCCGGCCAATCCGGCGAATATTTTTGGAGGAGGCGCCGATATGCATATGCACCTTGAGGAACCGGGCAGGCTGAAAATAACCCTTACAGATACCGACCTGCGCCGATTTTCCTTAAGCTATGAACAATTGGACTACAGCGACCCCGCCACCAGACGAGCCTTAGGCGCGCTGATGGCCGAGGCCAGCGCCGAAACCGGCTTTTGCTTTCGGCCGGGACATCTTCTCATCGAGGCTTTTCCCGCGCCGGCCGGCGGCTGTTTGATATATTTCACCCTGCTGGACCAAGCCGAGACCTCCGCCGCTTCGGGACAGGCACGACCCCTCACCCTCAGAACAGGGCGGTCCAAGGGACAGGACGCCAAGGGGCGGTTGCGACTGAAGGCGGTAGGCGGCACCCAATATGTATTCGAATTTACCAGCGCCGGCGATCTGCTGGCCGCCGTAGAACAACTGTATATGCGGCCGGCTGCCGCAGCCGCCCAAACCGACCTCTACCTACTGGACGGGCGGTATCGGCTGCTGATGCGGCCGCGCGCCGGGGACCGTACCACCCCCATGCTGCTGGGAGAGTACGCTTGCGCCGCCTATCACACCCCCGCGGCTGCAGCCTATACCGCCGAGCACGGCCGGCTACTGGCAAAGGGCCGGGCGGTACGGCAGATTGGGCAGGCGCTTTACCGAAGCTGAATGCGAATCGGCGCGACCGGCTTTCCCTTTGTGGAAAGCCGGTCGTTGTACTTTCGGCGGCAAAGACGGCTTACAGACTTTGGAGCCGTTGCACGGCGGCCCCCATATTTTTCTCCGCGAACAAGAAGCTGCCGGCCACCAGGACGGTGGCGCCAGCCTCTACGGCAAGGGGCGCGGTCTGGTCATTGATCCCGCCGTCCACCTCCAGCTCCAAATCCAGATCCCGCCGGCGGCACTCAGCCCGCAGCACCCGTAGCTTATCCAGAGCGCGGGGCATAAATTTCTGTCCCCCGAAGCCCGGCTCCACCGACATGACCAAAACCATATCGCACAAGGGAAGATAAGAGAATATTTCTTCCGGCGGGGTGTCCGGCTTTATGGTCAGACATGCCTTGCAACCCAACCGTCGGATCTCCCGCAGGGTATCGGCGACGGGAGACCCCGCCTCATAGTGAAAACCCAGCCAATCGGCCGCCCCTGCGAAATCGGCGATATACCGATGGGGACGATCGATCATCAAATGCACATCCAGCGGCAGGCCGGTATGCTTTTTGACCGACTGAATCACCGGCATGCCAAAAGAAATATTGGGCACAAAAACGCCGTCCATCACATCCAGATGCAGCATGTCCGTCCCGGCCGCTTCCAGCTGCGCAAGGACGCTTTTCAGCTCCAAAAAGTCCGCCGTGAGAATAGAAGGAGAAACTTTTGTCACGGTATGGCCTCCTAACCCTTTGAACTTGTCATAAATTCCTATTCCTTGTATAAATACCGACATAAATACAGATTTTATTGTACCGTAGCTAGGCCAAAAGGTCAACCGACGATGGACGCCATTTAAAATTTTAATGCAGGAAAATTATTGTAATCGCCTGATTGCAATTCCCCTCCTTGAATGGTATGATTAAGCAGGAAATAAGCAAAATTAGGAAAGGCGGCTTGATCATGGCATCTAAAATCACCAAACGGGATTTTTGCGGCAACCAGGTTTCCTTGCTTGGCTACGGTTGTATGCGCTTCCCGGAGAAGGATGGACACATCGACCAGGCACAGGCTACGGCCCTTATCGATCGGGCCATCGCCGGCGGCGTCAACTATTTTGACACGGCGTATCCCTATCACGGCGGCCATTCGGAAAGCTTTTTGAAGGAAGCCCTCATCGGCCGATACGACCGCTCCTCTTTCTATCTGGCGGACAAGATGCCCCTGTGGGATCTGAAGGCGCCGGAGGATTTGGAAAAGACTTTTGGCGTCCAGCTGGAACGCCTAGGAACAGAATATATAGACTATTATCTGCTTCATGCCCTGTCGGCCAATCTGTGGAAAAAGGCGGTGGAGCTGGGTGCGCCCGCCTTTTTGGACAAGCTGAAGGCCCAAGGGCGCATCCGGCATATGGGCTTTTCCTTCCATGATTCGCCCCAGGTGCTCAAAGAGATTTTGGACAGCCGCACATGGGATTTTGTGCAGCTTCAAATCAATTATTACGATTGGCGGCATGGACAGGCGGACGAACTGTATGCGCTGTGCGAGGAGCGGGGGCTTCCGGTCATCATTATGGAGCCGGTGCGGGGCGGCAGCCTGGCCCGGATGCATAAGGACATGGTAAAAATCTTCCAGGATGTGCATCCCGACGCCTCGGTGGCCTCCTGGGCCATCCGCTTTGCCGCCTCCCTGCCCCAGGTAGCCACCGTGCTCAGCGGTATGTCCAGCATGGAACAACTGGAGGACAATCTGGGCAGCCTCAGCCCTCTGGTCCCTCTGGACGCCGTGGAGCGCGACGCGGTGGAGCGGGCCATGGATGTGATGGACGCCCTGCCGGTAACCGGCTGTACCGGCTGCAAATATTGCAAGGACTGTCCCAAAGGGCTTGACATTCCCCACCTGCTGGCCTGCTATGACAATTACATTAAGTTTGACAACGATTATCACATCCGGCAGCGGTATCTGAAAGATACGCCTCCGGAAAAGCAAGGCGCGGCCTGTGTATCCTGCGGGGCTTGTAAAAGGGTGTGTCCGCAGCACCTGGATATCCCGGCCCTTTTAAAAAAGGTGCACGCCGTGGCAATGGACATGGCCGATTAGACCCAAAAGGTCCAGGCCAAGCGAGAATAAAGATTCGGATGTAAGATTTAAGCGCCCGGCAGGCCTGCCGGGCGCCTTTTATATGAAGGGCCGCGGAGAACGCTCCGGCGGGACCCTGCTACCATAGTATGCCGGCCTATCCGATTTGTGCCTTGGGGCAGAAGGGAAATTCTTTTAGACTAGAGAATTTTGGCAAAGTGGTTGAGATGAGGCGCAAAATTTGGTAGAATAATAAATAATTCTCTTCGATTTATGCGGGGCTATTTTTCTTCTCGTCCATTGCTGCGCAGCCCCGCCATTTACAAGCGGCACAGTTGGCTGGGTTTATCCGTGGTTACATCTTCCAAACAAGGGGATTTTCATATGATCGGCATTATCGACTACGGCGCGGGCAACCTAAAAAGCGTGCAAAACGCCCTAGGACTCATCGGCGCAGAATGGCGTATGGCGGCCACGCCGGCAGATTTTGAAAAGGTGGACGGTCTGATCCTGCCTGGAGTGGGATCCTTCGGATCGGCCATGGAGCAGCTGAATCAGGGGGGCTTATCCGAACCTATCCGGCGGTGGTCGGCCGACGGCAGGCCGCTGCTGGGCATATGCCTCGGGCTGCAGCTCTTATTTGAGGAGAGCGAGGAAAGCCCCGGCGTAAAAGGGCTGGGCGTTTTCTCCGGCGCATTTCGGCGTTTCCCGGAAGACATGGGGCTCAAAATCCCCCATATAGGCTGGAACCGGCTGGAGGTCATAAAGTCGGACGGCATCTTCAAATACCTGCCCGCCGACAGCTATTGCTACTTTGTCCACTCCTTTTATCTGGATGCGCAAACGACTCATGTAGCCGCCCTGAGTGATTATGGTCTTCCCTTCGGCGCCGCGGTGGAAAAAGGCTGTACGGCGGCCTGCCAGTTTCACCCGGAGAAAAGCGGAGAAACCGGCCTGTCCATCCTCCGCCGATTTGCGGAAATCTGTATGGAGCAGGGTTCCCAACGAAAGGAAGAAAGCCAATGTTAGCCAAACGGATTATTCCCTGTCTGGACATTAAGGACGGCCGGGTGGTCAAGGGCGTCAGTTTCGTGGACCTGATCGATGCCGGCGATCCGGTAGCCTGCGCCAGGGCCTATTATGAGCAGGGGGCCGACGAGCTTGTCCTGCTGGACATCACCGCATCCCACGAAGGGCGGGGCACCATGCTGGACGTGGTAACCAGGGTGGCTGAGAATATATGTATTCCCTTTACGGTAGGCGGCGGCATCCAGCGGCCGGAGGACTTTACCGCTCTGCTCCGGGCCGGGGCCGACAAGGTATCGGTCAATTCGGCGGCGGTAAAGGATCCCTCGATTCTGGACCGGGCCGCGGAGAAATGCGGAAGCCAGTGCGTGGTCTGCGCCATTGACGCCAAGCGGTGCGCGGGGGGCGCCGACGCGCACTTTCCCAGCGGCTTCCAGGTCTATATTCACGGTGGCCGCATTCCAGCCGGGCTGGACGCAGTGGCATGGGCTGTCCAGGCCGCGCGCCGAGGTGCGGGCGAGATTCTTTTGACCAGCATGGACCAGGACGGTCAGAAGTCAGGCTACGATCTGGCCTTGACCCGCGCGGTCAGCGAGGCGGTAGGCATACCGGTGATCGCCAGCGGCGGCGCGGGCAGCATGGAGCACTTTAGGGACGCGTTCCGGGAAGGCAAGGCCGACGCGGCGCTGGCCGCCTCCCTTTTTCACTTTCAGGAGCTGGAGATACCTGTGCTGAAAAAATGGCTGCGGGGCCAGGGTATCCCGGTCCGTATTTGAAGAAAGGAGATGAGGCATATGGACACACGACAGGAAGCTTTGACCGTTTCGGCTCTATTTGATCTGCGCTACACCCGGGCGGCGGGACTCTTCCAGGGCCTATCCTATCCCTGGGAAGCCCTGGACAGATTGGGAGAATATATAAAGGAATTGGGGCGGCTGCTGCCGCCGGAATCCTTTCGCCAGGCGGGAGAGAACATTTGGATCGCCAAATCGGCCCGGGTGTTCGATTCAGCCTACATTGCCGGTCCCTGCATTATCGACGAGGACGCCGAGGTGCGGCACTGCGCCTTTATCCGCGGCAACGCCATGGTGGGCAGGGGCGCCGTGGTGGGCAATTCCACCGAACTGAAAAACTGCCTTTTGTTTGACGGCGTGCAAGTCCCTCATTACAACTATGTGGGCGATTCCATTTTAGGGCATAAATCCCACATGGGCGCCGGTTCCATCACCTCCAACGTAAAATCGGACAAGACGCCGGTCACGGTGCAGCTGGATAACGTCCGCATACAGACAGGCCGAAAAAAAATTGGCGCTATACTGGGGGACTATGTAGAGGTAGGCTGCGGAGCGGTGCTCAATCCCGGCACAGTAGTGGGGGCTCGATCCAGCATTTATCCGCTCAGTATGGTCCGAGGCTTTGTGCCCGCCGACAGCATTTACAAAAAGAGAGGCGAAGTCGTCAGAAGGGAAACCCGCTGATTTTATAAGGTTTGTTCATTATAAAGATGGGAATTATAATAACGATTGCTATTTGTGGGCAGATGCGGTATTATGGTAACTGAAAGAGCGGCATCACGAGACGATATAAGCCTTTGACGTCGATTATACGAGAAAGGAGAATCGCGGGTATGGAACGCTGGGATATACGGAACGAACGCGGCGAGATCACCGGCAAAACGGTAGTCCGCGGCAATGTGCGCCTGGGCCCGGGAGAATATCATCTGGTGGTCCATATCTGGATCGTGGGCTCGGACGGACGACTTCTCATTCAACGACGGGCCAACGATAAGGAGCTGATGCCTGGGGAATGGGCCGCTACCGGCGGATCTGCCGTCACGGGCGAGGACTCGGTCCATGCGGCCATGCGGGAGCTGCAGGAAGAGCTGGGACTGGCGGTGCCCGCCTCCCAGATGCATTTTATCCGCCGGCTGACCCGCAAGAATTCCTTTGTGGATATTTGGATGGCACAGGCGGATACGCCGGCCGAAAAGCTACGGTTGCAGGCTTCGGAGGTGTCCGACGCAAAATGGATCTGGCCCATGGACCTTCTGCGGATGGTGCGGGAGGGCGGCTTTCATAATTATGGCAAGGACTATTTTGATATCATCATAAACGCGGCCGGCCGTATTGTAAAGACACCGGCCGGGCAAAAAGGCTAAGGCAGGGTCGAAAGGCCGGCCGGACAGGAGGCGTTTGTTTGAGTTTGCATGTTGAAGGGCAGGATTGCCCTGTTTGCGGCGCCCATCTGTTTGACGACGACGATGTGGTATTTTGCCCTATATGCGGTGCGCCCCATCACAGGGACTGTTTCAACTCTGTGGGGCATTGCGCCCTGGAGGCCTATCACGGCACGCCGCAGCAATATAAGCGGCCCTCGGAGCGAAGACAAACCGGGCCGGACGCCGAAGGTGGGATTCCCAGGGATCGGATGGGAAAAACCTGTCCGCGCTGCGGAAAAAGCTGTACGTCGAATACCTTGTTTTGCCCCTATTGCGGGCAGAATCTGGGGGGTGGCCCGGCGGATAGCCGGGGGGGCCAGCCCTTTTCCAACGAGGGACCGGAAGGACATTACGGGCATGAGGGCGGCTTTCCATACGGAGGTCCGCCGCCCTTTGGGGGATATTCGCCGGTTATGCCCCAGGCGGACCCTTACGGCGGCGTACAGCCGGAAGAAAAGATCGACGGCGTTCCGGCCAAGGACGTGGCCAAATTCGTGGGATCCAATACCCAGCGGTATCTTCCCAAATTCAAAAGCCTGACTGGCAAATCCAAGTCCAGCTGGAACTGGGCTGCCTTTCTCTTCCCCAGCGGCTGGCTTTTCTTCCGCAAATGTTACAAGCCGGGGCTGCTGGTCCTGTTGCTATCCTTCGCCTCCACCATGTTCTCCATCCCCATGCAGGTCTTCATCAGCTCGGTGGCAGGCACCCTGCCCACCTCCGCCACAACGGCTGATCTGTATGCGGCGCTGATGCAAAACCTAGGTAACGCCGGCGTTTTCGCCTGGATTACCCAGGGCGCCAGCTTGCTGCTGTCCCTGGGGATTCGGATCGTCATCGGCATATGGGGAGATTCCATTTATAAAGGACATGTAATAAGCAGCATTTTAAAAATCCAAAAGGCCGACGACCTTTTGGAGGATTATGACGCGGCTCTTATCCATAAGGGCGGGGTAAATCCGTTGATGCTGCTGGTGGCTTTTCTGGTATCCCAGTGGTTTTCTTATTTTATTCTTATGTTTTTGTAACGCTGCGGGCATATGCCGGGAGGTGACGCGCCATGGAATACCCCGAAAGAAAAATCTGCCGGCTGTGCGCCGCTTCCAACGAGGCCGATGCGGTCTATTGTAAGCGCTGCGGCACGCCCCTGGGAACGCGCGACAAAGAGACCCCGGAAAAGGCCGCCGTGCTTAAGCGGTTTGAGGGGGCCGACGTAAGCGACGCCGCCATTTTTGTTGGCCGCAGGGCGGATCATTACATACCCAAATTCATGGATATGGAAATGCGTCGTTCCCGCGCGAGCTGGAACTGGCCGGTTTTGCTTTTTGCCCTGCTTTTTGGGCCGGCGGCCATGTCCGTCTGGTTTTTCTACCGCAAGATTAATAAACCGGCTTGGCTGCTTTTGCTGGCGGGGCTGGTAATACTGGGAATCAATACGGCGGTAAGCTACGATTTCAACGTGCAATTTTTTTCCCTGCTTATTGAGAATATCCACGCCCTGGCGGTTCAGCAGCTTTCGCCACCGGATTTCTTCCAATTTTTGCTGAACCGCGCAACGCCGGCCGCGGCCAACGGCAGTCTGTCCTTTGTGCTAAATACCATGCTTTCGGTGCTGGTTTTTGTCTGCAAGCTGACGGCGGCGGTGTTCGCCAACGGCATCTATAAGTATCACGTCGCCAAATGTGTAAAAGAGGCTTCCGCCGGAGAGAACCGAGCGGAGACCCTGCGGGTCATGGGCGGCGTTTCGGTCAAAAGGGCCGTGGGCGTATCCGTCTGTGTGGCGCTGGCCTATCTTTCGGCCGGTGCAACGCCTGTTTTGGGCTCCCTTGGCATACTGTAGGCCGGTGAACCATATGCGACAGCGGACTGCCACAATATAAAGGAGAGTGGAACACATGACAAACTATGGAAAAATCCGCAAGGCGGTCATTCCCGCAGCGGGACTGGGTACCCGCGTACTCCCGGCATCCAAGGCCGTTCCAAAGGAAATGCTGCCCATTGTGGATAAACCGGCCATTCAGTATATTGTAGAGGAGGCTGCGGCTGCCGGCATCACCGATATTTTGATCATCACCAATCGGGGCAAGGGCGTCATTGAGGATCACTTTGATCATTCGATTGAGCTGGAGGCCATGCTCAGGGCCAGAGGAAAGGAAGAAATCTGCGCCGGACTGGAAAAGGTGGCCCACCTGGCCAATATTTATTATGTGCGGCAAAAAGAGACCAAGGGACTGGGCCACGCGGTGCTCTGCGCCAAGGACTTTATCGGGGACGAGCCTTTTGCCGTGTTATACGGCGACGACGTAATCATCGGCGAGGATCCCGCCATCGCCCAACTTTGCCGGGCGTATGCGCGCTACGGCAAGGGTGTAGTGGGTATCAAGGAGGTATCCGAAGAGGCCATAGGGCGCTACAGCTCCCTGGCCGTTTCCCCTTTGGCCGATCGGGTCTTCTCGGTCTCCGATATGGTGGAAAAGCCCAAAAAGGACGAGGTTTTATCCCTTTACTCCATCCTGGGTCGCTGCGTCCTGCCGCCGGATATTTTTGATATCCTGGCCGACACCCCTCTGGGCGCCGGCAATGAATTGCAGCTTACCGACGCCATGAAGGCTCTCACTCTACGGGACGGCATGGTGGGCGTGGACTTTACCGGCAAGCGGTATGACATGGGCAATAAGCTGGGCATATTGCAGGCTAACATTGAGGTGGGCCTGAAACATCCGGAAATAAAGGACGGACTGCGGGAATACCTGCTGGAAATTTCGAAAACGTTGAAATAAGCGCGGCGCCAAAATTGTATTGCCTGTGTCGGCAGACGCATGCCCGCGCAAAAAAAGGCGGATAAAAAAACCGGAATGGCGTCGCCATTCCGGTTTTTTGTCTTCCATTTTATTGCTGCGGCGGATTGGGATTCTGATAGTTCTGCGGATTCTGAGGAGCCTGGCCATTTTGGGGATTCTGCGGGGGAACCGGCTGCTGGTACGGAGGCTGTTGGTACTGGGGCTGCTGAGGCTGATAACCGCCGGTCGGGGGAACGGGAGGCTGGGTATAAACCTTTTGCTCCACAATCCCAAAGGCCCGGTTGGCCAGCTTGGACATCACGGGGATACCGGCATCCTTGCCCTTGACCACGCGGGTCAGGCCGATGATGATAAAAATCAAAACCACGATGCCAATCGCCCATTCCACAATGCCAAAGACCACGTTGAGCACGGTATTGACGAGAGGAATGTTCTGGGTAACATTCAGAACATCCAAAATTTTGCTTACCAGGGAGACGAACAGCGCCAAAAAGAAGGCCTGCATGGTCTGGCGGGAGGCCCATTCGTCCCTCTCGGCCAAGATGACGAAGCCCAGCAGAATACCGCAGAGCAGCGTCTGCCCAAGGAAAGCGAGCACAAGGCCCAGCACCGCATAGAAGGGCAGACAGATTCCCAATTTACCTTTTTGCATATGGAACACCCTTTCCTTTTAATTCTTGTATTTTAGTATAGAGGAATTTTCTTTCGGTTGCAACCGCTTACCAAGTGTTTTTACATAAAAATCTATGTAAATAATTTTGCCCCATATTTGTATATTTTTCCATACGAACGCAATTTACCCGTGCAGGCTACCCCGGTCCGCTGATTTATAAAGATTAGGACTTGTAAAACGAAACGGAATCGTATATAATATTTTAGTCAGAATGCAGAGAATCAACGTACATTCGGGCGTACGAACGAGCGGGTCCTGTGCGATGGGACGCCATGAACCATGTCAGGCGGGGAACCGAGCAGCATTAAGTGGTTGCTCCTGTGCGCCGCAGCCAATCTGTTCGTTCGTACTCCCGTGGGTATGTTGTGGCCGGCAGGCCTCTCTGCATTTTTTATATCTTGTCTTTTAGACACTTCCAGCCGGGCGCTTTTCCGAAAGGGGGAATGACCCTTGTACCAGGCCTTATACCGTAAATATCGGCCCCGCTCTTTTTCCCAGGTGGTGGGACAGCCCCATATTACCGACACCCTGAAAAACGAGCTGAAATCGGGGCGTATTTCCCACGCCTATCTATTTACCGGCTCCAGAGGCACGGGGAAAACCACCTGCGCCAAGATCCTGGCCAAGGCCGTCAATTGCCTGCATCCGCAGGAGGGGGACCCATGTAACCAGTGTGAGATGTGCGTGAGCATCGACGAGGGCGCGGAGCTGGATATACTGGAAATCGACGCCGCCTCCAACAACGGCGTGGAAAATATCCGGGAGCTTCGAGAAAACGCAGTGTTTACCCCGGCCAAGGGCAAATACAGGGTCTATATCATCGACGAGGTGCATATGCTTTCCACCGGCGCTTTCAACGCCCTGCTCAAAACGCTGGAGGAGCCGCCGACCCATGTGGTCTTTATTCTGGCCACCACTGAGGTGCACAAGCTGCCGGCCACCATTCTCTCCCGCTGTCAGCGTTTTGACTTCAAACGCATTGAGCCGGAGGTTATTGCCGGCCGGCTATCCTATGTGGCAAAGGAGGAGGGCCTCCGCCTGACCCCTGAGGCCGCCCTGCTTATCGCATCCATGGCCGACGGCGGCATGCGGGACGCCCTCTCCATTCTGGACCTGTGTGCAGGGCAGGAAGGTGACATCACCGAGGATGTAGTGGAAAAGGTCAGCGGCATGGCCGGACGGGAATACCTTTTTTCCCTGTCCGACGCGCTGCTCCGTCGGGACGCGGCGGCGGCTCTTTCCCTGATCGGTGAACTACACGGCGCATCCGTAGATATGCAGCGTCTTTGCGAGGAGCTGATTGGCCACTACCGCAACCTGATGCTTATTAAAACAATCCCTGATCCCAGGGGGATGGTTGTCTCCACCGCCGCGGAGCTCAGCCGGCTGACGGCCCAGGCCGCGCCGGCGGCGCTAGAAACTATATTGTATTCTCTGCGGGTATTGGAGGACGCGCTGGACCGGATGGGCCGTGGCAACCGCCGGGCAGAGCTGGAGATGGCGGCGGTTCGTCTGTCGGCGCCCCAGTTGGACGGCGGGCAGGATGCTCTTCTGGAGCGTATTGCCGCCCTAGAACGAGCGGTCAAGCTGCTATCGGCCGGAAGACCGGCCGACCTGCCCGCCCCTGTCCCCCAAGCCGCGGGGCAGGAGGCCTT
>DXVY01000059.1 GCA_019417145.1 Clostridiales bacterium | reverse complement strand
GGCTATCCATATATGGGAGCGGCTCAAGGACTTTATTCTAAAGGCGGGCACCGTGCTGCTGGCCGCCAGCGTTATCATCTGGTTTTTGCAGTCCTTCAGCCCGTCCCTGGATATGGTGTCCGACAGCACCGACAGCATCCTGGCGGTCATCGGAACGGCGATCGCCCCCATCTTCGCCCCCCTGGGCTTTGGATTCTGGCAGGCCTCGGTGGCTTTGGTGTCCGGCCTGGCCGCCAAGGAAACCGTAGTCTCTACCTTCGGCATCCTGTTCGGCGCGTCCGATACCACGGCCAGCGCCGCCGCTCTTACCGGCGTATTTACCCCCCTTTCCGCCTTTTCCTTTTTGACCTTTGTGCTGCTCTATATCCCTTGTTTTGCCGCCCTGTCGGCCATCCGCCGGGAAATGCGTTCCTGGAAGTGGACCCTTTTCGCCATCCTCATGCAGTTGGGCGTGGCCTGGGTCGTTTCCTTCTTGGTATACCAGGGCGGCCGACTGCTAGGTTTGGGTTAACCCATAGGAGGTATGTTGTATGTTGGGTACCATTTTAACTGTACTGATCGCTCTCTTGGCCGTGGCTGCGGTGGCGGGGGCCGTCTTTTATCAAATAAAAAACCGGGGCAAAAGCTGCTGCGGCGGTTGTGACCGCTGCGGCCGGAACGGGACATGCGCCGCCGGCCATAAGAATAATTCATAATCCCAACCGGCCCCTGCTTTTACAATAAGCAGGGGCCGGAAAAATTTTTTGTTTTTTTGGCTTGACAAAGGGAAAAAATGGATGTATAGTATAAACAGAAATAATAATGATTCCTATTATTAGAAAAGAGGCATCACAGTGAAGAAGTATTCCCGGCAGAGGGAAACCGTCTTGAAAACCTTGCAGGGAGTTACCTGCCATCCGTCCGCCGCCTGGATCTATGACCAGGTGCGAAAGGAGCTGCCCAGCATCAGCCTGGGGACGGTTTACCGGAATTTGGCCGCCTTGCGGGACGCCGGGGAAATTATTAGTTTTACCCCTGGAGACGGCACCGAGCGCTTTGACGCTTCCACCCATCCCCACTATCATCTTTTCTGTGAAAACTGTTCCGCTGTGCTGGACCTGCCGCTGCCCCTGTTGGCCGAGGTGGAAAGGCAAGCGGAGGCCTGTTCCGGATGCAGCGTCAGCCGGCACCAGCTAATGTTTTACGGTTTGTGTCCGGCCTGCCGCAAGGCCAAAGATAGCTGACCCCCTGCGGAAGCAATTTTCCGCGGGATCAATGATATAATCTTTTTGAAAAAATCGGGAGGAATGAAATCATGAAAAAATTTGTTTGCTCTGTCTGCGGTTATGTTTACACCGGCGATGCGGCCCCCGAGGCCTGCCCGGTTTGCGGCGCCCCCGCTTCCAAGTTTATCGAGCAGAAGGAAGAGGCCGCCTATGCCGACGAGCATAAGATCGGCGTGGCCCAGGGCCTGGATGAGAAGGTCGTGGAGGACCTGCGGGCCAACTTTGTGGGCGAGTGCTCTGAGGTAGGCATGTATCTGGCCATGTCCCGTCAGGCCGACCGGGAAGGCTATCCCGAGGTAGCCGAGGCCTTCAAGCGTTATGCTTTGGAAGAGGCCGAGCATGCCGCCAAGTTTGCCGAGCTGCTGGGCGAGGTCGTCACCGCCGACACCAAGAAGAACCTGCAGATGCGGGCCGAGGCCGAGGCCGGCGCCTGCTTGGGCAAGAAGATGCTGGCCACCCGCGCCAAGGAGCTGGGCTATGACGCCATTCATGACACCGTGCATGAGATGTGCAAGGACGAAGCACGGCACGGCTGCGGCTTTGCCGGCCTTCTGAAGCGGTATTTTGGCGAATAAGATACGGTTAATACAGGGGAGCAGCTGCGGCTGCTCCCCTTTTCTTCGTATACGGGGGAAGGCGCCTGGTATGACGGCGTTATGGACCGTACAAAGACAGCCCATACGGGTTTGTCTTCTTCGAACCCCTTTGTTTACACAATATGGCGTATCAGCAATTTTGCAAGAAGTGCGTCGTACCTAAAGCCCTTCGGTGTGATAGGGATCGCGTTGTGGGTAATCCCCGGGGTGGATGCATCCGTTTCCTCTTTTTTGTCTGTTTCCGGCAATCCGCCCAAATTATTCTTTGGGATTTCGTTCGGCAGATTTCTTGTAAAAGCGACGGCGCCTGTGGTATAATATACGCTACAATGCGTTAAAGCGGTGCGGCGGCAAATTCCGCCGCGGAAAATCGAGGTGTGCCAATTGATCTGGAATAAGGAAATGGAGTGCATGAAACGCCCCCGGATGGAGGCCCTGCAACTGGAGCGGCTGAAATGGATGGTGCGTTTCTGCTATGAAAACGTCCCTCTCTATCATCAGCGCATGGAGGAGGCCGGGGTGACGCCGGATAAAATGAAAACCCTGGCCGATATTCGCCATATCCCCTTTACCAACAAGTCCGACCTGCGGGATACCTATCCCTTCGGCCTTTTCGGCGTGCCCTTAAAGGACATTGTCCGCATCCACGCCTCTTCGGGCACCACCGGCAAGCCCACGGTGGTAGGCTATACCAAGCGGGATCTGGACAACTGGGCCGAAATGATGGCCCGTATTGTCTATGGCGTGGGGGCCAATGAGGATACCATTGTGCAGATCGCCTTTGGATACGGTATGTTTACCGGCGCCTTGGGACTCCACTACGGGCTGGAAAAGGTAGGCGCTTCGGTGGTGCCCTGTTCTTCAGGCAATTCCGAGAAGCAGCTTATGTTTATGCGGGATTTTAAGACCAACTGCCTGGTGGCCACGCCCTCTTACGCCTTGTATCTGTCCGAGCTGGCCAAGGAATCAGGCTATCCCATGAGCGATTACCATCTGCGTCTGGGACTCTTGGGCAGCGAGGGCTGCACGCCGGAGATGCGGGATCAGATCGAGAAAAACTGGGGGATGTTCGTCACCGACAATTATGGGCTTTCGGAAACCGGCGGCCCCGGCATGTCGGGGGAATGCATGGAACGGGACGGCCTGCATATCAATGAGGACTTTTATCTTTGCGAGATCATCGATCCCGCTACCGGCGAGGTGCTGGAGCCGGGCGAAACCGGTGAGCTGGTGGTCACCACCCTGACCAAGGAAGGCATCCCCATGCTGCGCTACCGCACCAAGGATATTACCCGCATCACGTATGAACCCTGCAAATGCGGACGCACCACCGCCCGGATGGATAAGATCAAGGGCCGGTCGGACGATATGCTCAAAATCCGCGGGGTCAACGTGTTCCCCTCCCAGGTGGAGAGCGTGCTGGTGGGTATGGAGGAGCTGGGCCCCCATTATCAGCTGGTGGTACGCAGAGAGGGCTATTCCGACACCCTGGAGGTGCGGGTGGAGCTGATCGACGGCGGCGTGCTGGAGCGGTATAAGGAACTGGAGGCCCTCCATCGCCGCATTGAGGAAAAGCTCAAGAGCGTCTTGGGAATCATGGCCAAGGTGAGCCTGGTGGAGCCCAAAACCCTGGAACGGTTCCAGGGCAAGGCCAAGCGGGTGCTGGACTTGCGGGGCGAAAAATAGTATCGTATAATAAGAGTGGTTCAAATATAGAAAGGATGACATCCATGAAGCAACTGATGTTAGGCAACGAGGCGGTTGCCCGCGGCCTGTATGAGGCAGGCGTCAAGGTCGTATCCAGCTATCCGGGTACGCCCTCCACCGAAATCACCGAGGCGGCCGCTACATACGACGATATATACTGCGAATGGGCGCCCAATGAAAAGGTGGCCGCCGAGGTGGCCTGCGGCGCTATGATTGCCGGCAGCCGCTCCTTCTGCGCCATGAAGCATGTGGGGCTGAACGTGGCCGCCGATCCCTTATACACCGCTTCCTATACCGGGGTCAACGCCGGTATGGTGGTGGCGGTGGCCGACGATCCCGGTATGCATTCCTCCCAGAATGAACAGGACTCCCGGCATCACGCCATCGCCTCCAAGCTTTGCATGGTGGAGCCGGCCGATTCGGCCGAATGCCTCTCCTTCGCAAAGCTGGCCTATGATCTGTCGGAGGAATTCGACACCCCGGTCATTCTCCGGCTGACCACCCGCATCGCCCACTCCCGCAGTCTGGTGGAGACGTCCGAGCGGGTAGAGCCGGCGGCAAAGGATTTCCCCAAGGATCCTCAGAAGTATGTGATGATGCCCGCCATGGCCATTAAACGTCATGTGGTTGTGGAGGAGCGGATGCGGAAACTGGCCGAATGGGCCGAAACCGCCCCTATCAATCGGGCCGAATATAACGAGGGAGCCGAGATCGGCGTGATCTGCGCCGGTATCTGTTACCAGTACGCCAAGGAAGCCTTGGGGGATACCGCCAACTATCTGAAGCTGGGCATGGTGAATCCGCTGCCCACCCGCCTGCTTAAGGATTTCGCCGCCAAGTGCAAAAAGGTTTATGTGATCGAGGAGCTGGATGGGATCATAGAAGCCCACTGCAAGGCCATCGGCCTTACGGTAGTGGGCAAGGAGCTGTTCGGTTATCTGGGGGAATTCTCCCAGCGCACCGTCCGGGAAAAGATCCTGGGGGTTGTACCTGAAACCATGGCCATTGACGCCGAGATCCCGGGACGTCCCCCGGTGCTGTGCGCCGGCTGCCCCCACCGCGGCCTGTTTTATACCTTAAAGAAGCTCAAATGCAATGTAAGCGGCGACATCGGCTGCTATACCTTAGGCGCATTGGCGCCCCTGAGCGCTGTGGATACCTGTATCTGCATGGGCGCGTCCATCTCGGCCCTGCACGGTATGAACCAGGCCAGGGGAGAGGCATTCGCCGCTAAAAGCGTGGCGGTCATCGGCGACTCCACCTTTATCCATTCGGGGATTACGGGGCTGATCGACATCGCCTATAACAAGGGGATTTCCACCGTGATTGTGCTGGATAATTCCATCACCGGCATGACCGGACACCAGCAGAACCCCACCACCGGCTATACCATCAAGGGCGACCCTACCGCCGCCGTGGATCTCACCGCGCTGGCCAAGGCCTGCGGTATCCAGCGGGTGCAGGTGGTAGACCCTTATAACCTGGCGGAGGTGGAGAAGGCGGTCAAGGAAGAGCTGGCTGTGAAGGAGCCTTCCCTGATTATATCCCGTCGTCCCTGCGCCCTGCTCAAGTATGTAAAGCATAAACCCGCCCTGAAGGTGGACGCGGACAAGTGCACCGGCTGCAAGGCCTGTATGCGCATCGGCTGCCCGGCCATCAGCATAAAGGATAAGAAGTCGGTCATTGACTTTACCCAGTGCGTGGGCTGTGGCGTCTGTCAGCAGATGTGTAAATTCGACGCGATTCAGGATGGGGAGGAGGCCTAAACCATGAAAAAGAGTTATAATATTATGATTGTGGGCGTGGGCGGACAGGGAACCCTGCTGGCCAGCCGGCTGCTGGGCGCGGTTATGATCGCGGAGGGGCTGGACGTCAAGGTCAGCGAGGTGCACGGCATGTCCCAGCGGGGCGGTTCGGTGGTCACCTATGTCCGGGCCGGCCAACAGGTGGCGTCCCCCATTATCGACAAGGGCGAGGCCGATTTGATCCTGGCCTTTGAACAGCTGGAGGCGGCCCGTTGGCTGCCCTATCTGAAAAAGGGCGGCAAGATGGTGGTCAATACCCAAATGATGGACCCCATGCCGGTTATAACCGGCGCGGCGCAGTATCCCGAGGGGATACTGGAGAAGCTCTTGGCCAGCGACGCCACCGTCACCCCTGTGGACGCCCTGCCTTTGGCGGTGGAGGCCGGCTCCCCCAAGGCCGTGAACGTGGCGCTGATCGGCGTGTTGGCCGCCCAGATGGATTTTAAAAAGGATGTGTGGTTGCAGGCCATCCAGCAGACCGTCCCGGAAAAGTTTATCGATATGAACCTGAAAGCCTTTGACGCGGGTTATGTCTATTAAACCGCCATGTTTGGAAGAAAAAAGGAGAAAGCCCCTGAAGATCCGCCGGTCTGTTTAATCGCCGACGCGGATTCCCTGGAGCTGGGGATGGTCACCGGGCTTTTTAAGAAGCATAGCATCCCCTTTCTGACAAAAGAGCATGAGCCTGTGGGCGGCCTGTTCCGAATCGGCTTGGGCGATTCGCCCTTTGGCATGGAGATTTGGGTCAACCGGTCGGATCAGACCCGGGCCATGGAGCTGCTGGATGGCATCCGTTTCCGCGCGCCGGAGGAGCCTGCCGGCCATCAAGAACAAGAATAAGCCGGCCTGCACGGGCCGTACAAAGAGGTGTATTGCCAATGGATTATCCCATCAACGACCCCGCCCATCAGCGTTATTTTCAGCCCGAGATTGAAAAGGCCGACAGGGAGACCCTGCGCGCCATTCAGTCGGAGCGGCTGGTGAAAATGGTGGAGCGCTGCTATCATAACGTCCCCTTCTACAAAGGAAAGATGGATGAGATGGGGCTCAAGCCGGAGGACATCCGGGGTATCGACGATATTGTAAAGCTGCCCTTTACCTATAAAAATGATCTCCGGGATCATTTCCCCTACGGCCTCTTTGCCGTGCCCCGGGAAGAGCTGGTGCGCATCCACGCCTCCTCCGGTACCACCGGTAAGCAGACGGTGGTGGGCTATACAAGGAACGATATTGAGGTATGGGCCGACGGCGCGGCCCGCGCCCTGGCTGCGGCCGGCTGTACAAAGAGCGATTTTGTCCATGTATCCTACGGCTACGGCTTGTTCACCGGTGGATTGGGACTCCACTACGGCGCGGAGAAGCTGGGGGCCGCCGCTATTCCGGTATCCTCGGGCAACACCCAGCGCCAGGTCCAGATTTTGCAGGACTTCGGCTCTAATTTTCTCTGCTGCACCCCCTCCTACGCCGCCTATATCGGCGAGACCTGCCGGGACATGGGCGTGGACACCACCAAGATCCCCCTGCGGGGCGGCCTGTTCGGCGCCGAGGCCTGGAGCGAGGGCATGCGGCAGAATATCGAGCAGCTTCTGAACATCAAGGCCTATGATATCTATGGTTTGTCTGAAATCGCCGGGCCGGGGGTATCCTACGAATGCTGTATGCAGAGTGGCCTCCATGTCTGTGAGGATTACTTCTATCCCGAAATTATCGATCCCGACACCGGGGAGCAGCTCCCCGACGGGGAATACGGCGAGCTGGTCTTTACCTGTATCGGCAAGGAGGCCCTGCCTCTCATGCGGTATCGGACCCGGGATATCTGCGCCTTGTCCCACGAGCCCTGCGCCTGCGGCCGCACCCTGGTCAAAATGGCCAAGCCCAAGGGCCGCACCGACGATATGCTGATTATCCGCGGGGTCAATGTATTCCCCTCCCAGATCGAGTACGTCCTTACCCAGTTGGGGATGGAGCCTAACTACCTGATTATTGTAGATCGCAAGGGCAACCATGATACCCTGGAGGTACAGGTGGAAATGACCAACCAGATGTTCACCGACCAGGTGCGGGGCATTGAGGAGATGGAGCGGAAGATCGCCGCCGCCATGCAGTCGGTGCTGAATATTTCCGCCGTGGTCAAGCTGGTGGAGCCCAAGAGCCTGGCCCGTTCCGAGGGCAAGGCCAAGCGGGTCATCGATAACCGGCAGATTTAGCGGGCCGGACGAGCGGAGATGTTGAGGGGCCAGTGCCCGCGGCGGGCGCTGTGGTTATAACGTATGGTTTATAGCATTCCATTTAAAGGGAGGTTATTCTATGATTATCAAGCAGCTTTCGATTTTTGTGGAAAACAAGCAGGGGCGTATGGCCGAGATCACCCGGCTGCTGGCCGAGAACCAGATTGATATCCGCGCTTTGTCCATCGCCGACACCACCGACTACGGTATCCTACGTCTGATCGTCAATAAACCCCAGCGGGCCATGGAGGCCATGAAGCGGGAGGGTATGACCGTTTCCCTCACCGATGTCATCGCCATCGCCGTGCCCGACTGCCCCGGCGGCCTGAACAAGGCGGTGGAGGTGCTGTCGGAGCAGAACATCGGCATCGAGTATATGTACGCCTTCCTCAATCCCAAGAAGGAAACCGCCTTCGTTATCCTCCGCGTGGAGGATAACGAAAGGGCCATAAAGGCCTTGCTGGAGGGCGGTATTACCCTGATGCGCAGCGAGGAAATTTACGATATCTAAGGCAGGTAGAATGCGGCGCCGCTATATATGCGGCGCCGCGTTTTTGCGTCTATTTTCTCACGCCCATGCCTATATTGCGCAGGGTCCCCGGGCACAATAGGAATCCATCCGAATTCTTCCCTTTGCACATAAGGGTTGTCGATTTTTTGCATAGAATGCCGATTCCTGCGGAAGAAGACGAGAAAAAGAAAGACTGCAGAGAAAATAAAGAAGAGTGTGATTGGTGTATTTGCATAAAATATTTGTTGACAGTTTGTGAAATGGCGTGAATGTGAGAAAGCGGCCGAAATCCCGTTGGAAGGTTTGACATTCCTACTGAATATATGTATAATAT
>DXVY01000058.1 GCA_019417145.1 Clostridiales bacterium | reverse complement strand
AGCCGTATCGTTTTCAAAGGCATATAGGTTTTCCTGATACCGCTCATAAAAATTCTGATCCTTTTGAGAATCCAGCAAAGTCCAATCCTCTCCGTCGGCCGAACCGTAAAAGGCCCAATCCACGGGATCCCGCTCGGGGGCGTCATTGCCGGCGCAGAGGGAATAGGTACGGATGATCTGGGGTTCGTCCAGACTGAAATTGACCCAGACCGGATTCTCTTCCGACGGACGCGTAAATCCGTTCGGGAAGGCATACAGGAACTTTGTGGAGATATCGCCGTCGAACAGTTGCTGCATACCCTCATGCCCCAGGTCGCCTGTGCCTTCGATACTGGCCGCGTCCACCTGATCGGTCACATTGCCCCGAATGCCGTATCCTACTTCTCCGCTAACGTTTTCAGACGGGCGGTCCGACGGGGTATTTTCCAAAAGTTCCAGCCCGTCCCCGAATTCGAAGGAGGAGGAGAAGGGGGTCTCGTAGGCCTCCAGCAGATGGTAGTTTGTCACCAGGGCCTGCACGTCGGATGCGGCCGCGTCATAGGCCGCCCGGGCCGCCTCAAAGTCCCCTTCCTCAATCAGGGCGATGATCTCATCGGCCTGCAGCTGGTCGGCGCCGCTGGCCAGCTTGTCCTCGGCCGCCTTCAATACCGACAGGTTGGTCACCAATGCCTTCTGTTCCTGGGTGAGGTCGTCGTAAGCGGCCCTGGCCGCCTCTACCTGCTCCAGGTCCTTCCAGGTGATGGTCTCGGGCAGAGCGTCGATCAGCTCCTCCACCCTTTCCGCCGCCTCAATATTCTGATAATTGGGGGCGTAGTGCAGCTTGATCTCATTGGAGGAGAAAGCGCCGCGAGTACCGGTCACATGGATCTTGAAATACTGGTAGGTGCCGGGATTGGCGATGGCAAAGGTGTGGTTCCTGCTGTTGGCCTTGGCGAATATGTAGTCCTTCTGTTCGTCCAGCTGGACCCACTCTTGCCCATCAACCGAGCCGCTGAAGGTCCAATCCTTTAAATAGCGGTTATTGTTTTGCGCGGTTGCGTTGTCCCACCCGCTCATAATGGTATAGTAGGTGGCGGTCACGGGCACGTCGGTCTTCCAGACAATGTCGCTGGTCCAGCCCGCAGTGAGATTATAAATACCCGTCTTGGTTTTTAGATCGTCGCCGTCAAAGGCGCTGGTAATGGGCCCGGGGGCCTTTTCATAGTTGGTCGCGCTCACATCGGCCGGATCGATCTTGTGGTTATCATAGGTTTCGGCCTCTTTGCTCTCGAACATCTGGATCTCAGACAACTGGTAACAGCCGTTGGCGGCCGAGGCGAAGATGGAATCCACCTCCAGCTTGTAATACATGGCCGGCGCAGGGGTATCCACGTCGAAATAGTTGCCTGCGTACGGCTGGTTGACAAATTCGGATATGTCGGCCGTGTGGGAATCCAGCACATACCAATCCTCCCCGCCGGTCATAGAACCGTAAAGGGTCCAGGACTGGGGGTATCGATCTTTAAACTGATTGCTGTCCGACCCGCCGCACAGATTGTATTCGGTCACCGTCCGCACATCGGCGGTTTTCCAAATAATGGGGGTGGTGATATTGTCATCCTTAAAGAGCCCCTTGGAGACCAGGCTGTTGTCGAACAGCTTTTCATAGCCCTCGTTCTCGCCGGCCCGGGGCCCGCTGATGGGTGTGTAGTCGGTGTGGGGAATCTTGATGTTGACGGTGGGGATTTCCACTGCGGCGCTCTGGAACGCCAGTCCGGAAAACATGGACAGGACGGTCGCAGCCGACAGGGCGGTGGAAAGCATCTTTTTCAACACGCTGTTCTCCTCCTTTTTACTTTGCATAAACGGTGTGGCCGCATGCTGCGGCCAGTCTTTCTATTTGGGGGCGGATGTATTCGTCGCACCACCTGCGTTGTCCCTTCCGATTCAGGTGTATGCCATCGGAAATAAAGAGGCTGTTGTCATAATTTGCGCCGTCGTAGGTCAGGGCAGAGGCGTCCACAAAATGCATGTAGTCCACCGTTTCGCAGTATGCCTGCAGGGCGGCGTTGATCCGCTGGGTCAAAGCGGTGTACTGGCTTCGCCCGGGCAGGAGCAGGCCGCTCATGACCACAAATTGGGTGTGGGGCATCCGCTTATGAAACGTCTCAAACATATGCTTTTTGTAGGACATGCAGGTGTCCACAATTTGGTCCTCGGCGCCCGAAAGACCTGCATAGTCGTTGGAGCCGGTCTGGAAAAATAGGATTTCGGGTTGGAAAGGATAGAGGGCCGTCTCGGCAAAAGCCACCAGATCCTTATCCGTGCTGCCGCCAAAGCCGTGGTTCTGCACCTTGTATTCACAAAGGTCGGCCTCCATATCCTCCCACATGCGGAAGTTGGAGGCGCCGTAAAAAACGATCCCGTTCCGGCGTCCCGCATACCGCCGGGCAATATCTTGGATTTCCTGCGCAAAGCTCATATATTCCCCTCCTCTCTCTAAATTCCGGACGCCTGCGCCTCTCCCACGAGCAGACCGGGAGGACAGTCGATTTCCATATCCAGCATCAATCCGCTTAAGGATTTGCCGTGGGCGTCCAGAGCCAGGGTGTGGGTCACCCCTTTTCCCAAAGCCCCGGTCAGTACAAAATGCAGGGCGCCCAAGGCCGGCAGTTCAAAGCGCTCCACCCTCTGCACTCCCAGGGGCTCAAATGTCTGCTTTACCCGTCCGGCCGTCAGTTCTCCGCATAATAGGCCGTAATGGCTGCGGTCATAGGCGATCACGGAAATGGTGGAAATATTCCCCTTATCCCCGGCCCGGGCATGGGCCAGCTGGAATAGCTTCATCCCGTCTCACCTCCGATCCAAATGAGCTTTTGCAATACATCTTCCTCCGGGATCAGAATAGAAGCGATGGAAATCACGTCGGTGACCGAGCACCTGACCCCGCCGCCGCCGGCCGGGCCGTTGACGTAAAGGCTTTCCACCTCCCGGCCCACAGCCTCGGCCGTCTGCCGGTCGGCCGCCCGGGCGGCGGCGCGCAGACGCACCTCCCGGGGTTCGGCGTCACCGAGGCCGCGCTCCCCGCCGTACAGGCTGTTTACGCCGATATAATCAAATCGCAGCTCCTCCAGGCCCAGATCCAGCATGGCAAACCGCCGCTCCAACACTTCACGGGCCAGGGCCGCCCGGGCCAGGCAGTTGGGGCCGCCGTAACTGATTTCCCCTTCGCCTACAAATCCGCCGGTATATCCCACGCTTACCTTGAGGGTCCCCGTTTTTTCCCTGCCGGCCGCCCCGGACACCCATACCTTATCCTCTTCCTCCCGGAGCCGAATATGGGAAAAATCCGCCACCCCGTCGGGGGTGAGATAGCGGGCCGGATCCTCCAGTTCATACAGCAGCTGCTCGGCCACCGTGCCCACACACAGCAGGCCCCCGGTGCCGGGCAGTTTTTCCACTGAAAAATCCCCGTTTTCATAAAAGGTGACAATGGGAAAGCCAAGATCCCAAAGGGCCGGCACATCCTTGTAGCCGGGATCGGCATAGTAGCCCCCGGTTACCTGTCCGCAGCATTCCAGCAGGTGTCCCGCCGCCGTGGCCTGGCCGATAAAGGTGTAATCGTCATAGCTTCTTCCAAAGGCCTGCATCAGCGGCCCTACGGTCAGGGAAGCGTCGGCCGCCCGACCGGTGACCACAATATCCGCCCCCTCTTCCAGGGCCTGGGTGATGGCCTGGGCCCCGATATAGACGTTGGCCGATAGGATCCGCTCCTTGCAGGCCGAGAGCGCCTGCCCCGTCTCCATAAAAATTGTATCGCCATACCGGTCCAGCCGGTCCAGCACATCGTCCCCGGTCACTGCGGCGATCTTCAGTCCGGCAATACCGCTCTCTTCCGCGATCCGGCTGATTTTTCGGGCCGCCGCCACCGGGTTGGCCGCACCCATGTTGGTTATGATCTGTATAGGATGCTCCCGCAACAGGGGAATAATCCGCCGGAACCGGTACTCCAGCAGGGGATTGTACCCCTGGTCCGGGCACGCCGCCTTCTGCCGCTGGGCCAGGGCCAGGGTGCGCTCAGCCAGGCATTCAAATATTATGTAATCGGCCTTTCCCCGGCGGATAATATCCAGCGCCGGTTCGATTCGGTCGCCGGCAAATCCCGCTCCCGCCGCAATACGTATCTTTTTCAATAGTCTTCACGTTCCTTTAGCCTATGTGCGAGATAGTTCACTTGTATTATACAAAACAATTTGATATAATACAAATAAATAATATAAATGATCAACATAGAATAAATTTATAGGATGTGCATGATATGATCGATTGCAATTTAGAGTATTACCGAACCTTTTATTATGTGGCGCGTCTGGGGAGCGCATCCGGGGCGGCCCAGGTCCTCTGTCTGTCCCAGCCCACGGTGACATACGCGGTCAAGCGGCTGGAAAAGGGGCTGGGCTATTCCTTGTTTGAGCGGGTTCCCCGCGGGATGAAGCTTACGCCTGAAGGAGAGGTCCTTTTCCGGCACGTATCGGCCGCCTTTGGGGAGCTCCAAACGGGGGAGCAGGAGGCCCGGGAACTGACCCAAGGCACGGGGGGACGGCTCTTTATCGGCGCCACCGAAACGGCCATCTATACCTACCTGCTGCCGAAGATCGCCGCCTTCCGGAAAGCCTATCCCGGCGTGCGGGTACATATTACAGGGAGTTCCACCGCGGATACCGTTTCCATGTTGCGAAACGGGAAGGCGGATATGGCTCTGGCGGTAACGCCAATGGAAGACACGGCGGGAATATCCGTGCGCCGTCTTTCGGCCTTTCGGGATATATTCGTGGCCGGCAACGGATTTGAAAAATTCCGGGGCCGGACAGTTCCGGTCAAGGAGCTCTGCCAACATCCCATAGCGGCGGTGGAGAAGGGAACCAGCGCCCGACGTCACCTGGATGGATGGTTTGCGGGCCAGGGAATCCTTTTCGATCCGGAATACAGCGTGCGAACCTCCACCACCATTCTTCCCTTTGTAGAAAACGATCTTGCCATCGGGATCCTCCCCGCCTTTTTTGCCCAGGAAAAAATCAGCCTGGGAAAGGTTTTTGAGGTGTCCACCGACCGGCAGATCCCGCCAAGGGAAATGGTCCTGCTGACCCAACAGGGTAAGCAGCCTTCCAAGCCCTTCCTGCATTTTATGCAGTATTTGATTTGAACCATACGCGTGCCGCTTTTTGGCGCTTTAGCGCGATATATGTAATATTCTATAACTTTTATAAATAAAAGGTCGAAATGCACATAAATCCAACCTTTGCATGCTATAATATGTTGGAATTTGAAAAAAGGTGGGATGTATTATGCGCATAGCCAAAACAGAAGGCCGCATCTTTGTGGACAGAGAAAATTTTCGCAAAGCTTTTCCGATTTATTATAGCAGCTATATGAAACATCGCTCTGAAAATACCATGGGAGATATACTGTATTATTACGGGGACGGGGGAATCGGCAAATCCACGCTTTTAAAGGAATTCCAAAATCAGCTTTTAGAAGACAAGGTACCATGCCAATTTGAACCATTTGATTTTTCCATTGACGCCCTGCGGAATCCCCTGTCCTTTTTAATCGCTCTTCGGCAGGCTTTTCCTGCAATCGATTTTCCACTATTTGATTTCGCCTATAATCTGTATATCCAAAAGGCGAATCTGGAACCGGATAGCCGTATGATGACAATAAAACCGTTCCAGGCGCTCCGTGATCTCATTGCATCCCTACCTAAAGAAGGACAGGATTTTATATTTGACTATAAAGGAGCGCTAACAAAACTCAAAAAAATATACAGCTATCTGAAACAGGAGATAGCGTTAAGGAAATACATAGATGAAACAAAAACGATACAGAGAAGCTCCACCGAAGCGCTTGAGGGTCGTTTGGTCAGCTATTTGGCCATGGACCTTGAAAATGGAATGCAACACAAAATGCCTGAGAAAGGCGTGGTCATTTTCCTGGATTCCTTTGAACTGGTTACCAGTTATGCAAAAGGCGCCTCCGACAACGCCCTGATACAGCTCATTTTAGATGAAGATAACGGATTGATCCGTATGACGCCGTCGGTACTGTATGTCATTGCAAGCCGCGAAAAATGTGATTTCGGATGTCTGAGCCAGGCTTCGGCGCCAGCAAAAAACAACGGGCTGGATGTCTGGAGTGAAGAAGATGCGGTGAAGTTCCTCACAATAAATTCTAACGGAAAGCTGCCCGAGCCGTTTTGCCATACTTTGGCCAAGGCATGCGAGTATTATCCCATGTATTTAAATGTGGCTTTGGATCATATCATTTATACGCTTCACTGGGATTACCAAAAGTTGGATATGAACAATCTAAATAAGGACGCCATGCTGATAGAATTCCTGCGAGGATTGGATGAGGCGTATACCAACACGCTTGCAATACTAGTCTGTCAAGAGGATTGGGACTTTGACACATATGATGAAGTTTTAAAAAAGCTGTACGGGACGCCAACCGTTGCTTTGGAAGAGATTCGCAAATACTCTTTTATCAAAGCGGCCGCCGATAAAAAGGATCGCATATACCTGCACCATATAATGCGCGACTGTATTGTAGACCAAACCCTTCAAATCGACCAGGGCCAGCGGCTTCGTTTGATCCAGGAGCGCGTGCATTCCATTTTGAGGGATATGTATGACTACAAAAAAAAGAAGCTGACCCAAAAGGAAATGATCCATAAAAGCTTAGGGGAAGAACAGCTTCTCAAGCAATATGTCCGCCATGCTATCTGGCTGATTAAAAACAGGGAGCAGAACCGCGACCAGAGCTATAAGCGGCTGTTTGACGAATTGCGCGATTTGGTCGCCGAGCTGAGGGACAACGGCGCCGCTAAAATCCTGCTTTCGCCATTGCAGCAGATGGCCGATTTTGCAAAATGGCTATATGGTGAAAATTCCGAGGAATACATCGCTTGTCATTATCAAATGGCGTTTGTGTACACCTATAGCGGTAATTTGGACCTAGCGGAGCATGAGGACGAAAGGGTCTATACCGCATACAAAAACCGCTTAGAGCAGGAGCTGCAAAAGTATTCCCTCTCAGAGGACGACCTACATCGGCTGCGCGGGCTGGAGGATCATATGGTGCGAGCGCATAATAGCTGGGCCTATGATATTAGCCGGAACGGAAAGGTGCCCTTGGCCGTGGAGGAGGGGGAGGTTTGCGCTGCCCGAGCGGCTCAAATATGGGGTGAAGACGATTTAAAAACGATTCCCAGCCGCTCTAATCTGTCGTATTATCTTCTGAAAAAGGGGGAAGAAACCGACCGGGGAATTAAAATGTCCGAGGAAGTTTTGGCGCAAAGGGAAAAATGGCTGAAACAAATCCAGTCCCAGGTTCTTATTTCCAAAAGGAACCTTGCTGTGCAGTATAATCGATTGTCCTTGGACCAAGAGAAAGCATTAGCGCTTATGAAAGAATCCTATGATGGATTTCGAAATTTACTGGGAGATGAGAATGGCCAAACATTAGAGTCCAGACAGTATTTAGCTAATTTCTTAGTCCGGGATGGCAAATATTTTAATGCGGATTTTCACTTAAACGAAATATACGCCGTTCGCAAGAAGCAGGACGGAGAAAATCATCCCCATGTAGTCGATTGTCTGACCTATCGGGCCTTGGCCCATCTCGGACTATCCGAGGAAGATGGGCAGGCATATCTCGACAGCGCTATGGATCATATGGAGCATGCCTATCGCATATCCCAGATAATTTTCCTGGACGATTCAAAATGGAAAGCGGATATGTATCACGCGGTGTTAGAGGCGCTTCGCCATGGATCGGATGTTCAAACGCTCCTCTTTATTCTGGATAATTACCAAAAGCAATAGTCTGTCTGGAGGGGCCGCCCGCGGTCCCTCCCATTTTTCATTTTAAATCTTTCTCGCGGCCCGTATATGCAGCGAAATATGCCGGCCGCCCGGATGGGGTTGTCCAAGGGGCTTCCAGAAAAAAGTTGAATTTCATTGCATGCTGGTCTATAATAGCAGTGATTCCATGACCTTCGGGATCTATGGCAAAAAATGCCGTAAAAGCGGGACTTTAGGTAGAAAAAGCTTGCCGGAAAAAACAATCGGGCGTTTTTCTCTGCAACAAATTGGAATGAAGGCTGCCCGTGCCCCTCTTCCTACCCTGGACAAAGTGGCGGCCCCTCCTATGCACGGCTTATAAGCATGCAAAACGGGCGGGGACCGCCGTATTTTTCCTTATGCCTTTTAATTAGGATGTGAAACGTTTTGCGCCGTACCCTTTTTTTCACCGCCTTTCTGGCCACCATACCGGTGCTCATGGGTTATTTATCCGTTGGCATAGTCTTTGGAATGCTGCTCCAGTCGTCCGGCTATGGCCCGCTTTGGGCCGTGTTCATGAGCCTTGCGGTCTACGCCGGATCCAGCCAGTTTCTGGAGTGTTCCCTGCTGGCGGCGGCCGCGCCCCTGCCGCAGG
>DXVY01000057.1 GCA_019417145.1 Clostridiales bacterium | reverse complement strand
GGTTGGAGGTATGCTGGAGCCTTGCCGCCTGATCGGCCACAGCCTTCGCCCAGCCCGGCTCGGCGTACCCCAGGGAATTGACCCCGATGCCGGAGCCAAAATCTACATATTCCTTTCCCTCGCAGTCCACGGCCACGGCGCCCCTTCCCTTTTCCAGGGCCACGGGGAACCGGCCGTAGGTGGGCATGAGGTAGTCTTGATCCATTTTTTGAATGGTTCTAAAATCCATCATAAGGCCTCCTTACACAAACATGGTGCCGTATCCCTCGTTGGTCAGCATCTCCATGAGAATGGCGTGGGGGGTGCGGCCGTCTATGATATTGGTCTGGCGCACGCCTCTACGGACGGCCTCCACACAGCAGTCGATCTTGGGGATCATGCCGCCGGAGATAATACCGCTGCTTTTGAGCATGGGCACCTCGCTGACCTGCACCTGGGGGATCAGGGTGGATTCATCGTCCTTATCCCTGAGCAGCCCCGCGATGTCGGTCATCAGGAGAAATTTATCCGCACCCAGTTCGGCGGCGATTCGGGCGGCGGCGGTATCGGCGTTGATATTATAGACCGTGCTGCCCTCGCCGCCGGCGATGGTGGCCACCACCGGAATATAGCCGGTCGAAACAGCGTCCTTGATAACCGTCACGTCCACCTGGGTCAGCTCGCCCACATAACCCACGTCGGCTTCGGCATACCGCCTGGCCTTAAGCATACAGCCGTCCAGGCCGCTGAGGCCCAAAGCTCTGCCGCCGTGGTTTTCCAAAAGCTTAACCAGATCCTTATTGACCTTGCCGGCCAATACCATCTGGACAATATCCACCGTCTCCTCATCGGTATACCGAAGGCCGTTTACAAAGCGGCTCTCCTTGCCGATCTTTTTCAGCATGTCGCTGATCTCCGGGCCGCCTCCATGTACCAGAACCACATGCACCCCTACCTGGGAAAGCAGCACGATGTCGGTCATGACCGCGTCCTTGAGCGCCTCATTGATCATGGCGTTGCCGCCGTATTTGATTACCACCGTCCGGCCGGCGTATTTCTGGATATAGGGCAGCGCCTGCACCAGCACGTCGGCCCGGGACATATTGGAATGGTCCATGGAAACCCCTCTTTTCGCGAATTGGATTGGCTTTATGTACGATAATCGCCGTTGATTTTCACATAGTCATAGGTCAGGTCGCAGCCCCAGGCCGTGGCGGAATTTTGGCCGCTGTTCAGCTCCACGGCAATGGTGACCTCCCTTTCCAAAAGAATTTTCTTGGCGGTATCCTCGTCAAAGGGGATCCCGGCCCCGTTTTTGCAGACCGGAATTTCGCCCTTTGCCGACCGGAATGCCACATCAACGCGCGTCACGTCCACGTCTACGCCGGCGTAGCCGATGGCGCAGAGCACCCGGCCCCAGTTGGCGTCGGCTCCGAAAATCGCCGCCTTGGTAAGGGAGGAGCAAATGACCGATTTGGCCACGGTGCGTGCAACCCTTTCGCTAGGCGCGCCGGTTACCACACATTCCATAAGATGGGTAGCTCCCTCGCCGTCGCCGGCCACCATTTTGGCAAGCCGCCGAAGCAGGGCGGTAAGAGCTTCCGTAAAGACAGCAGCCTCCTCGGTGCCGGGCTGTACCTCCTCATTGCCGGCCGCGCCCGAGGCCAACACCGATACCATGTCGTTGGTGGAAGTGTCCCCATCCACGCTGACCATATTGAAGGTATCGTTCACCGCCGCCTGTAAGGCCTCCTGCAAAGCGGCGGGGGCCACGGCCGCGTCGGTAGTGACAAAGCAGAGCATGGTGGCCATATTGGGATGGATCATGCCCGACCCCTTGGCCATGGCGCCCATACGGCAGGTTTTCCCGTCTAGTCGGAACTCCACAGCCGCCTGCTTTTGCATCGTGTCGGTGGTGAGAATAGCCTCCGCCGCCCCGTCGCTGTTATCACAAAGGGCCGCTTTCAGGGCGCCGGCCGCGTTTGCGATGGGTTCGATAGGCAAAATCTGACCGATGACGCCGGTGGAAGCCACGATTACGTCCTTGGGATCAATATGCAAAATATCTCCGGCGATTTTACACATCTGCCGCGCCTTGTCCTCCCCGTCGGCGTTGCAGGTGTTGGCGTTGCCCGAGTTGCAGATCACCGCCCGAGCCCGGCCGTCGGCAATATTCTCCTTGGTAACGGCCAGCGGCGCGCCCTTGACCAGGTTTTTGGTATACACAGCGGCGGCCGCGCATTCCCGGTCAGCCGCGATGAGGGCCAGGTCCCGCTTCCCCTTGTTCTTCCGAATGCCGCAGTGTACGCCGGCGGCCAGAAAACCCGCGGGGGCGCAAACGCCCCCCTCTATAAACTGAATAGACATGTTTTTCACTCCTAATGGGCGACTGTCCGCCCGAACTTTTCCCCTTAAAAGGCAGGAGGCATCATCAAGAGTCCGGTCTCCTCCGGTAGGCCGAAGACAATATTCATATTCTGTACCGCCTGGCCGGCCGCACCCTTGACCATGTTGTCAATGGTAGAAACCACGATCAGGTTGCCGGTGCGAGGATCCACATGCAAGGAGATGTCGCAGAGATTGGTGCAGCGAACATTTTTCAAATTGGCTACCTTGCCGGCGGGAAGTATACGGACAAATTGACTCTCATAGTAGAAGGTCTCGTAAATATCCCGGACCTTTTCCTCGGTCACGCCCAATTTAAGCCGTGCGTACATGGTGGAGACGATTCCGCGGTTGACCGGCAGCAGATGAGGCACAAAGGTGACCCGCAGCCGCTTTCCCGCGGCCTTCATCAGGGTCTGCTCGATTTCAGGCGTGTGCCGGTGGGCCGCCACCTTATAGGGAGAAAAGCCCTCGTTGCAGTCGGGAAAATGGGTGGTCTGGGAAAGACCCCGGCCGGCGCCCGTGGTGCCGGATTTGGAATCAATGATGATATTATCGGTCTCCACAATTCCCTTTTTCAGGGCCGGATACAGTCCCAAGGCCGCCGAGGTGGGATAGCAGCCGGGATTGGCGATTAAGCGTTTGCCCTCGATCTCCGACCGAAACAGCTCAGGCAGACCGTAAACCGCCTCCTCATGCAGGGCCGGATGGGCATACTCCTTGCCGTACCACTTGCGGTAATCCTCCTCCGCATCCAAACGAAAGTCAGCTCCCAAATCGATGAAGGCCTTATCCTTATGTATGGCTTCATAGGCCAGCTTTTCGCTGAGGCCATGGGGGAGGGCAGCAAAGATCACGTCGCACTTGTCGATGACGGCGGCATTGTCCTCGCAAATAAGATCGCACAGCTTATAGTATGCGGGATAAACCTCCGAGATGGGTTGGCCTTCAAAGCTCTGGGAGCCCAAGGCTGCCAGTTCCACCTCCGGATGGCCTAAAAGGATCCGCACCAGCTCCGCCCCGGCATAGCCGGTGGCGCCGATGATTCCGGCTTTTATCATTTGGGATTCCTCCTTGCTTTTTCACGGTTCTGTCATCTACCAGCAGACGGTATGTATCCGCTTTTTTCAGCAATAACCTCGGAAGGCCTCCAGCTGTAAAAACAAAACCACCGTTCCTACCTATCCTCCAGCAGTGCCTTTACTCGTTTCGCCTCCCGCTCCACACATTGGGGGGCAGGTCCTCCCACAACCGTCCGGTCGCTCACGCACTTTTCCAGAGAAATAGCGGCATACACACCCGCATCAAACAACCCGCATACCTTTTGGTATTCTTCTAAGGGCAGACTTTCCAGGGTCTCATCCAGCTCGATACAACGGGCCACAAGCTGTCCCACCGCCTTGTAGGCGTCCCGGAAGGGCAGCCCCTTTCCCACCAGATAATCGGCGCAGTCGGTGGCGTTGATAAAGCCGCCGGCCGCCGCCTTACGCATATTCTCGGTCTTCACGGTCATGGTGTCCAACATGGGGGTAAAGGCAGTCAGGCACATCTCCACCGTATCCAACGCGTCAAAGACGGCCTCCTTATCCTCCTGCATATCCTTATTGTAGGCCAGCGGCAGCCCCTTCATAGCGGTGAGCAGGGCCATAAGGTCGCCAAATACCCGACCGGATTTCCCCCGCACCAGCTCGGCGATATCCGGATTTTTTTTCTGGGGCATTATGCTGGAACCGGTGGAAAAGGCGTCGTCCAGCTCCACAAACCGGAACTCCGCGGAACACCAGAGGATGACCTCCTCGGCAAAGCGGGACAGATGCACCATGACGATGGAAAGGTCGGCCGCCAGCTCCAGGATAAAATCCCGGTCGGACACCCCGTCTAAGCTGTTGCGGGTGATGCCGTCCATCCCTAATTCTTTAGCCACCATTTCACGGTCCAAGGGATAGGTGGTGCCCGCCAAAGCCCCGGAGCCCAAGGGAGATACGTTCATACGGCGCCGGCAGTCGGCCAGCCGGTCCAAATCCCGCAAAAGCATCTCCGCATAGGCCAGCAGATGATGTCCCAACACAATGGGCTGGGCCCGCTGCAGATGGGTATACCCCGGCATGACCGCATCCTTATATTGAAGGGCCTTATCGGCCAGTACGCCCACCAGCTGCCAGATCTGTCCGGAGATCCCGTCAATCCTCCCCCGCAGGTACAGCCGATCATCCAGGGCCACTTGGTCGTTGCGGCTGCGGGCGGTATGCAGCCGCTTGCCCGCATCCCCTACCCGCCGGGTCAGCTCCCCCTCTACAAAGGTATGGATGTCCTCGGTCTCGGGGTCGATGGGCAGCACGCCCGACTCCATGTCGGCTAAAATGCCCTGTAAGCCTTCTATAATTACGTCGGCTTCCCCCGCCGGGATGATGCCCTGAGCTCCCAGCATGCGGGCGTGGGCCATGGAACCCGTAATATCCTCCCGATACATGCGCTGGTCAAAGGGAATCGAGCTGTTAAAGTCGTTGGTCTTTTTATCCAAGGCCTTTTTAAATCTGCCTGTCCAAAGCTGCACGGCGCTTCTTCCTCTCTTTATAAGCGGCGGCATGGCCGCCGGAATCGGCAATTGGAGGGAGAAATATTTCCCCCTCCAATATCTTTTGTCTGTTCAGCTGTCGGCCTTACTTGCCCCGCTTCTCGTCCAGCTTGGCCTTGACCTTGATGGGCAGACCGAAGAGATTGATAAAGCCGGCGGAATCCTTCTGATCGTACACATGATCCTCGTCGAAGGTGGCCACCTCTTCATCATACAGGGTGTAGGGAGAAGTGATGGAGGCGGGGATCATATTGCCCTTGTAAAGCTTGAGCTTGACGTCGCCGGTCACCGTCTGCTGGGTGGAATCCACAAAGGCGGTCATAGCCTCCCGCAGGGGAGTAAACCACTTGCCGAAATACACAAGGTCGGCAAACTCCAGGGCCAGCTTCTGCTTATAATGCATGGTGTCCCGATCCAGGCAGATAGTCTCCAGCAGGTCATGGGCACAGTACAGGATGGCGCCGCCAGGGGTCTCGTATACGCCCCGGGACTTCATGCCCACCAGCCGGTTCTCCACCATATCCAGAAGGCCAATACCATTCTCGCCGCCCAGCTTGTTGAGGATCTTAACAATCTCCACCGCATCCATTTCCTTGCCGTCCACAGCGGTGGGGATGCCCTTCTCAAAGTGGATGGTCACATAGGTGGCCTGGTCGGGCGCCTTCCAGGGGGAAACACCCATCTCCAGAATCTCATCATATTTGGGCTCGTTGGCCGGATCCTCCAGATCCAACCCCTCGTGGGACAGGTGCCACAGGTTCTTGTCCTTGGAATAGTTGGTCTCCCGGGTGATCTTGAGGGGGATGTTGTGGGCCTCGGCGTAATCGATTTCCTCGTCCCGGGACTTTAAATCCCAGATCCGCCAGGGGGCGATGATGGGCATATCCGGGGCAAAGGCCTTGATGGCCAGCTCAAAACGCACCTGGTCGTTGCCCTTGCCGGTGCAGCCATGGCAGATGGCGTCAGCGCCCTCGGCTTTGGCGATTTCCACCAGCCGCTTGGCGATAATGGGCCGGGCGAAGGCGGTGCCCAGCAGGTACTGGTTCTCGTATTTGGCCCCCGCCTGGAGGGAAGGCCAAACAAAATCCTCAATAAAGGTCTTGGTCAAATCCTCGATATAGAGTTTGGAAGCGCCGGTTTTGATGGCCTTTTCCTGCAGGCCGTCCAGCTCGGTGCCCTGGCCCACGTCGGCGGCCACGGCGATGACCTCGCAATTATCGTAATTCTCTTTCAGCCAGGGGATGATGATAGACGTGTCCAAACCGCCGGAATACGCCAAAACTACCTTTTTAATATCAGCCATGATTCTTGCCTCCATTACAGTCATGATGTAAATCCGCTATCCAATTTCCTTTTTGATAATTCACATTATACACCTCTTTTGTTCAATTGCAAGGCTTTTATTGAATTTTTATGCATTAAATATGCAAATTGTAAAACCTCACAAATCATCTAATGCTCTTGATCCTTCTTTGTGCACAATGCGGACGTCCTTAGGGTATTCGGAAGAACACCCGCCTATAAAACGGCTGAAGGCTGCAAAAAAGCCTACCATTTCATGATCCCGCTTCTCATTCTATGCATATAAATTGAATATTCGGTGCATAAAATCAAAAATCGCGCAAGAAATTATTTGGATTTTTTGCTTTAACTACGGGGGGCAGGCGTATATAATAGAAAGGCGGGGATAATCGTCCGCCCGCCGCTGCAAAGGCGGCAGAGGGAAAGGAGAAGCGATAGAATGTCATGGAGAGAGATTCAGCCAAAGGAAATTAAAGGCAACATCATGCAGATGATTGCCGACGAATGGATGTTGGTAGCCGCCGGTGGACCGGAAAAATTCAACATGATGACGGCCAGTTGGGGCTTTGCCGGCGAGATGTGGGGCAAGGAATGCGTGCAGGCCATGATCCGGCCGCAGCGATATACCTATACATTCATGGAGCAGGAGGAATATTTCTCCCTGAGCTTTTACGGAGACCGTAAGGATATCCATAAAATCTGCGGCTCTAAATCCGGCCGGGATGTCGACAAGGCCGCCGAGGCCGGGCTTACGCCCATCTTTACCGACGGGACGGTCTATTTCGCAGAAGCCCGACTGGTGCTTATCTGCAAGAAGCTATATGTACAGGATCTACGAGAAGAAAACTTCATCGACACCTCCTGCCTGAAATGGTATCCGGAAAAGGACTATCATCGCATGTATGTGGGAGAGATCGTCAAGGTCCTGGAAAAGACAGAATAGGGAGGAAACGAAAATGAAGGAAGTTATCATCAAGGTGGAGGGCATGATGTGCGGCAACTGCAAGGCCGCTGTGGAAAAGGCCTGTCATGGGATTAAGGGCGTTGAGAGCGTAGAGGTGGACCTGAATGCGGGCACCGCCGCCATTCAGTTCGATGAAACCGCCGCGTCGGCCGAGCAATTTCGGACCGCCATTGAGGATCTGGGATACGACGCCGCGCTGTAACTCCATCGGAAAAGGGCAGCCGTCTAAGACGGCTGCCCTTTTTGCTTTTTTTGTCTCGCCCATTCTTCTCCGGCCTCTCTACCGTGCCGGTCTCCCGGATAACAGGCGGCCCAAATCGCCGGTAAACGCTAAGGCGCTGCCGCGCCGGCGCCCTTGCCGTATCCATGGATTGCCGCGCGGCTGCCAACCGGCGTATACGCTGAGGGTGCCGGCCGGTCATGTTTTAGGACAGGGCCTCTATAAGGGTTTTGAAATTTTCTTCCATTCCTTCCAAATAAGAGTCCTTATTCATATTGCCGGTGACCAAGGGATCCAGCGTAAAAATCTTCGCGCCGGTGGCCTCAGCGATGACCTGGGCAGTGGAATCTGGATACTGCGGCTCGGTAAAAATGGCCGTGATACCCTGGGCATGCACCGTGTCGATCAGCTCCTGGAGGGTTTGGGGATCCGGCGCGGTGCCGGGGCTGGACTCGATGACGGCCGTGACCTCCAATCCGTAATCCTCGGCCAGATAGGCAAAGGCGGCGTGGAAGGTCATGATTTTCTTATGGGACAGACCTTCCAAACGGGCCCTGTACGAGCTATCCAACGCCTCAACCTGGGAGCGGAAAGCGGCGGCGTTGGCAGCGTAGACCTGGCTATTGGCCGGATCGGCCTGGGACAGGGCGGTGGCAATGGCGTCCACTTGATCGGCCGCGTTCCATAAGGAGAGCCAGGTGTGCGGGTTATAGGTCTCTTGCTCGTCGGTATGCTGGTGCCCGTCTTCCCCCTCATGCAACAACTGTACCCCATCGGCCGATTCCACGGTTGGCAGGTCGGGATACTGGCTGAAGATTTTATCCATAAAACTGCTTTCCATACCCGCCCCGTTGAGAACCAGGAAATCGGCCGTCTCCACTTTTTGCATATCGGCCGGCGTGAGTTGGTAATCATGGGGGCAACCCGTTGTTTCAGAGGTCATGCAGTCCACCGTCACATGCTGCGCCCCGTCGGTGACGGCGAGGGTAAGAGCATAAACCGGGGTGAAAGAGGCTACCACATGGAACCCCTCTTCCCCGTCTTTAGCGCCCCCCGAACAGGCGGCGCTCCCCGTCATGGCCACCGCCAGCAGCACACAGAGCAGCCCGCGAAAAAAGATCCTTAAGTTTCTCATAAATCCCAATATTCTCCTAATCTAATAGATTTGTTCAAAAAACCGCGACCAGCCTGATCCCCATCAGCCATTGGCCGGCATAAACAAGACAACGGCCCGTTCTCGGGCCGCCCCACTCCGCCCATTGTCGAGTACGGTCCCAGCGCTGTAGGGGGCATTGGCTGAAATGGGGCTTTACAGATC
>DXVY01000056.1:762-8782 GCA_019417145.1 Clostridiales bacterium | reverse complement strand
CTTTTCTACGGCTTCCTTAATCTTCTGTTCGTTCATGGGAATCACTCGCTTTCTATAGGATACTGGGGGACGGCGCCCCGCAAAGGTTTACGCGTCGTGCTGGGCCTTGGTGTACCGCAGCAGGCCGCCGGCCAGGATGATATCCCGGGCCCGGCCGGACAGGTCGCAGGTAAGCTTATAGTCCTCGCCGGTGGTCAGGTTGTGCAGGACGATTTCCTCCCCGTCCTTTACGGCCTTCCGCAGGCCCTTTAAGGACAGCTTGTCCCCCTGGGTGATTTTATCGTAGTCGGCGGGGGTCTCGAAGGTCAGGGGCAGGATGCCGGCGTTGACCAGGTTGGCCTTATGGATGCGGGCAAAGGACTTGACCACCACCGCCTTGATGCCCAGATACAGGGGGGCCAGGGCGGCGTGCTCTCTGGAAGAGCCCTGCCCGTAGTTCTCGCCGCCGATGATGATGCCCTTGCCCTCCCGCTTGCAGCGGGCGGGGAAATCCTCATCACAGCGGGTGAAGCAGTGCTCGGAGATTTTGGGGATGTTGGAGCGCAGGGGCAGGATTTTGGCCCCGGCGGGCATGATGTGGTCGGTGGTGATATTGTCCCCTACCTTGAGGATGGCGCTGCATTCCACCTCGTCCAGCAGCGGCTCGGTGTGGGGGAAGGGCTTGATGTTGGGGCCCCGCTTGATTTCCACCTTGTCGGCCTCCTCGGCCGGGGCGGGGGCGTCCACCATATTGTCGTTGATAAGGAACTTTTCGGGCAGTTCGATGTCGTCAAAGCTCACGTCCAGGGTGCGGGGGTCGGTGATGACGCCGGTGAGGGCGGCGGCCGCCGCCGTCTCGGGGCTGACCAGGTAGACGCCGGCGTCGGCGGTGCCGGAGCGGCCCTCGAAGTTGCGGTTGAAGGTCCGCAGGGACACGGCTCCGGAATTGGGGGACTGGCCCATGCCGATGCAGGGGCCGCAGGCGCTTTCCAGAATCCGGGCGCCGGCGGAAATCAGGGTGGAGAGGGCGCCGCAGTCGGCCAGCATATTCAGCACCTGCTTGGAGCCGGGGGCGATGCCCACGCTCACATCCGGATGCACCGTCTTGCCCTCGAAAATCCGGGCGACCTTGAGCATATCCAGCAGGGAGGAGTTGGTGCAGGAGCCGATAAGCACCTGGTCCACCTTCATCCCGGCGATGTCGGCGATGTTCTTCACATTGTCGGGGGAATGGGGCGCGGCCGCCTCGGGCTGCAGCTCCGACAGGTCGATGGTGAGGATTTCATCGTATTCGGCGTCGGGGTCGCTCTGCAGGGGGGTGTAATCCTCCTCCCGGCCCTGGGCCTTTAAGAATTTCCGGGTGACCTCATCCGAAGGGAAAATGGAGGTGGTGGCCCCCAGCTCGGCCCCCATGTTGGTGATGGTGGCCCGCTCGGGCACCGACAGGGTCTTTACCCCTTCGCCGCCATATTCCACAATCTTGCCCACGCCGCCCTTGACGCTCATGCGCCGCAGGACTTCCAGGATGACGTCCTTGGCCGAAACAAAAGGCTTGAGACATCCGGTCAGTTCCACCTTTACCATCTTGGGCATGGGGATATAGTAGGCGCCGCCGCCCATGGCCACGGCCACATCCAGGCCGCCGGCGCCGATGGCCAGCATGCCGATGCCGCCGCCGGTGGGGGTGTGGGAGTCGGAGCCGATGAGGGTCTTGCCGGGGATGCCGAACCGCTCCAGATGCACCTGATGGCAGATGCCGTTGCCGGGGTGGGAGTAATAAATGCCGTGCTTTTTGCAGATGGACTGGATGTAGCGGTGGTCGTCGGCGTTCTCAAAGCCGGTCTGCAGGGTGTTGTGGTCGATATAGGCCACCGAACGCTCGGTCTTGACCCTATCCACCCCCATGGCCTCAAATTCCAGGTAGGCCATAGTGCCGGTGGCGTCCTGGGTCAGGGTCTGGTCGATTTTCAGCCCGATGTCCTTGCCCGGTACCATTTCACCGTCCACCAGGTGGGCCTTGATAATCTTCTGCGCCAGGGTATAACCCATGTTTCCATATCCCCTTTCTGAATCCCTGCGGCAGGCCCGTACTGCAAAGAGGCCCGTCCGCATATACATGATGCGGAAGGAAGGTTGCGGCCGGACGGCCGCCCCGCCTTCCAATACAGAATACATTATCCGCTATTTTTAAAAGATTGTCAATGATTTAACACGGATTTTCCCCCTCCCCCGGAGACTTTTTGACCCCCGGATTCCGGCCGTGACGGAAGTTCCGGCGGAAAAACAGGCGACTTTGTGCAAAGCCTATAAAGCCTTGTTCTGCCTGCCAGAAGGGCCCAATGTAAATTCTGCTTTTTTCTGCAAACTTCTTGATTTTTGTTTGAAAAAGCACTATAACAAGTGGTATAATCATTAACTAGATATTATGGGCGTTTTCGCGCCGGAAAGGCGGCGCCCGCCACACCCCTTTAGCCCGGCTGACCGCCGGCGGACAATGGAGGAAAACAGATTGCTGACTGGTATCGACGTAGGCTCCACCACCGTCAAGGTCGTGGTGCTGGACGACGAAAAGAACATTGCATATAAATCCTACGAGCGCCACTATTCCAAGGTGCGGGAGAAGACGGTGGAGATGTTAAGGGCCGCCGCCGATATGTTTCCCGACGGGGACATGCAGGTGGCCATCACCGGCTCGGCCGGCCTGGGCGTGGCCAAGGCGGCGGGCATCGACTTTGTGCAGGAGGTCTTCGCCTGCGCCGGCGCGGTGGAAAAGGAGTACCCCGACGCCGACGCCGTGGTGGAACTGGGGGGCGAGGACGCCAAAATCATCTTCTTTAAGGGCGGCCTGGAGGAGCGCATGAACGGCTCCTGCGCCGGCGGCACCGGCGCCTTTATCGACCAGATGGCCACCCTTATGAACATCTCGGTGGACGAGCTGGACGCTTTGAGCCTCAAGCATGAGAAAATTTATTCCATCGCCTCCCGCTGCGGCGTATTCGCCAAGACCGACGTGCAGCCCCTTTTAAACCAGGGGGCCCGCAAGGAGGATATTTCGGCCTCCATTCTCCAGGCCGTGGTGGACCAGACGGTGTCCGGCCTGGCCCAGGGGCGGAAAATCGAGGGCAAGGTGGTCTTTTTGGGCGGCCCCCTCTTCTTCTTACAGGGCCTGCGGCAGCGGTTTGTGGAAACCCTGAAGCTGGATGAGGAGCACGCCATTTTCCCGAAAAACGCCGACTGCTTTGTGGGTTACGGCGCGGCCCTCTACGCCGAAAAACTGCCGGTGAAAAAGTATGATGAGGTTTTAAAGGCCATTGAAAACGCCGTGGACGACACCCACGCTTCGGTGACCATGGACCCGCTTTTCAAGGATGAGGCCGAATACAAGGCCTTCGCCGCCCGGCACGCCAAGGCCGACGCCCCCTATCTGGACCCGGCCTCCTACGACGGGCCGGCCTACTTAGGCATCGACGCCGGCTCCACCACCACCAAACTCTGCCTGATTACCCCTGACGGCCGGATGCTCTACAGCTACTATGCCTCCAACAACGGCAACCCGGTGCAGGTGGTGCTGGAACAGCTGAAGGTTATCTATCCCCTCATGGGGGATCACATCTACATCGCCGGTTCGGCCGTCACGGGCTACGGCGAGGATCTCATCAAAAACGCCTTCAACACCGACGCCGGGCTGGTGGAGACGGTGGCCCACCTCACCGCCGCCCAGCACTTTAACCCCAACGTGGACTTTATCCTGGACATCGGCGGCCAGGACATGAAATGTTTCAAAATCCGAAACGGCGCGGTGGACTCCATCATGCTCAACGAGGCCTGCTCCTCCGGCTGCGGCTCCTTCTTAGAGACCTTTGCCAAGGCTTTGGGCTACTCCATCGCCGACTTTGCCAAGCTGGGGCTTATGGCCAAACATCCGGTGGATTTGGGTTCCCGCTGCACGGTATTCATGAACTCCTCGGTCAAGCAGGCCCAGAAGGAGGGCGCGTCGGTGGAGGACATCTCGGCCGGCCTGTCCATCAGCGTGGTGAAAAACGCCATTTACAAGGTTATCCGCGCCCCATCCGCCAAGGATTTAGGGGAGCACATTGTGGTGCAGGGGGGCACCTTCTTAAACGACGCGGTGCTGCGCAGCTTTGAGCTGGAACTGGACCGGGAGGTGACCCGGCCGGTCATCGCGGGGCTCATGGGGGCCTTTGGCGCGGCGTTATATGCGAGGGATTTGGGGCTGCAAAAATCCTCCCTCCTGTCCCCCGCCGAGCTGGAAGGCTTTACCCACACGGCCAGGCCGGCGGTCTGCAAGGCCTGTACCAATCGCTGCAATCTCACCATCAACGAGTTCTCCGGCGGGCGGAAATTCATTTCGGGCAACCGCTGCGAGCGGGGCCTTGGCAAGAAAAAGAGCCAGGACCTGCCGGATATGTACGCCTTTAAATACAACTATCTGAAAAATCTGCCACCCAAGGGCAAGGGGGACGGCAGTCGGGGCAAAATCGGCCTTCCTATGGGGCTGAATATGTACGAGAACCTGCCCTTCTGGCACGCCTTCTTCACCTCCATGAATTTCGAGGTCGTCCAGTCCCCCCCCTCCAACCGGCAGATTTACATTAAGGGACAGTACACCATCCCCTCCGACACGGTCTGCTACCCCGCCAAGCTGATGCACGGCCACATCGAGGCCCTGCTGGATCAGGGTGTGGACACCATTTTCTACCCCTGCCTGCCCTACAACTTCAACGAGGGCATGGGGGATAATCACTACAACTGCCCGGTGGTGGCCTACTATCCCGAGCTGCTGTCGGCCAACGTGGAGCGGCTGCGGGGCAAGCGGTTCTTAATGCCCTACTTTGGCCTGGACCGGCCGGCCGACTTTAAAAAGCGAGCTGCCGGGTACTTTGGCAGTGAATTCGGCATCTCCAAAAGCGAGGTAAAGGCCGCCGCCGAACTGGCCTATAAGGCCTATGAAGATTATAAAAAAATGATACGGGATGAGGGCCAAAGGGTCATGGATTACGCCAGGGCCAACGGCCGGCAGATCATCGTGCTGGCCGGCCGGCCCTACCACATCGACCCGGAGATCAATCACGGCATCGATTCCCTGCTGACCTCTTTCGGCCTGTGCGTCATCACCGAGGACGCCGTGTCCCACTTAGTACCCAAGACGCCGGTGCATGTGCTCAACCAGTGGACCTATCATTCCCGGCTGTACAACGCCGCGAAATATGTAACCACCCAGCCGGATATGCAGCTGATTCAGCTGGTGTCTTTCGGCTGCGGTATCGACGCCATCACCGGCGACGAGGTAAGGGAGCTTTTGGAGAGTGGCGGCAAGCTCTACACCCAGATTAAAATCGACGAAATCTACAATCTTGGCGCAGTCAAGATTCGCATCCGCAGCCTGATGGCCGCAAACGACAAAAAAGCGGCAGCCCAGCAGGCCCGGTAAACCGGTTTTTCCAAGACAAAAAGGGAGGTTTTCCATGGCGGAACTCATCTACGACAAAAACGGCCGTCTTCTCTTTACCGAGGAGATGAAAAAGGAATACACCATTTTAATGCCCGACATGCTCCCCGTCCACTTCTCCATTATGAAGAAGTGCCTGGAGCTGGAGGGATATAAAATCGACCGGCTGACCTCCAATCACCGGGAAATCGTGAACACGGGACTGAAATACGTCCATAACGACACCTGTTACCCCGCCCTTCTGGTGATCGGGCAGTTTATCGAGGCCATTGAGTCGGGAAAGTACGACCCCCATAAGGTCGCCCTGATCATAACCCAAACCGGCGGCGGCTGCCGGGCCTCCAACTACATCCACCTACTGCGCAAGGCCCTCAAGAAGGCGGGGTTGGAATTTGTGCCGGTCATCTCCCTAAACCTGTCGGGCTTGGACAAGAATCCGGGCTTTAAGCTGAGCTTCAAGTTCCTCATCCGCATGGTCTTCGCCATGATTTACGGCGACGCCATCGTCCAGATGGCCAACCAGTGCCGCCCTTATGAAATCGAGCCGGGCAGCACCGACCGGATGGTAGATAGATGGGTAAACGAGCTGGTAGACCAGTTTAAGAATTCCAAGGGCACCGGGGCCAAGGCCTTCCGGCAGAACCTGCAGCGCATCGCCGACGACTTTGATTCGGTTCCCGTCAAGCTCATCCCCAAAGTAAAGGTGGGCGTGGTCGGCGAGATTTATATTAAGTATTCCCCCTTAGGCAACAACAACCTGGAAGACTTTCTTCTGTCCGAGGGCTGCGAGCCGGTTGTGCCGGGACTTACCGATTTTATCATCTTCAAAATCAACAACCGGGTGGTGGACGTGGAGACCTACGGGGGCAACCCCTTTAAGCGCCTCGTCTGCGCCCTGGGGCAGAAATATATCGAAAACCGGCAGCAAGAACTGCGGGCGGCCATGGCCACCAAGCCCCGGTTCCGGGTGCCCGAACCCTTCTCGGAGATTAAGAAGAAGGTCAAGGGGTATCTGGGCTACGGCAACAAGATGGGCGAGGGCTGGCTGCTCACCGCCGAAATGCTGGAGCTTATCGACGACGGCATCAAGAATATCGTCTGCACCCAGCCCTTCGGCTGCCTGCCCAACCACATCGCCGGCAAGGGCATGATCCGGGCTATCAAGAACCGGCATCCCGATTCCAACATCGTGGCCATTGACTACGACCCCGGCGCCACCAAAATCAACCAGGAAAACCGCATCAAGCTCATGCTGGCCAACGCCCGCATGATGATGGAGAGCCAGGAGGCCAACCCGAAAGAACCCCAGCCGACGGAAGAAAGAGAGCCGGCCATGCAATAGAACAAAGCCGGGACGATTCCAAAACGAATCGTCCCGGCTTTGTTTATTGTTGCCGCACACAATTTAGCTCTAAGCGTCATTTAAAAATATGCATACTATTGCAATAACTGTATCTACATGTTAAAATATAGCAAACCAATCCTATCTGGGGGGGTTGAGATGAAAAAAATGCTGCGGCGGTTATCCGCTTACCTATTCATCATGGCAATTGCGGTTGGCATCCTTTCACAAACGGTTGTTTTTGCATCGACCAATACATATGACCTTGCCCCATTGGGGCTTGAAGTAACCATCCCGCCGGAATACACAGTCATCACAAGGGACACACCTGAGAGCGACCCCATATTCGACGCCTTAGGCATAACGAAAGCGGATGTAATCGGTCAATTTGAAGCCGGTAATATTTATTTGAACGCGTTATCCACCTTTTCCAATGAGGAAATGGTGGTTACCATGCAAGCAAATTCTTTGACCAATTTCAGCCTGCTCAGTGATACCGTATTAAGCACCCTGGCCGCAAGCCTAGCAAGTCAATATACGGATTACGGCATCCATGTTTCTCAACACGAAACATACCAGCATTCCCAGGCTAAGTTTATAAAACTGCATTTTACCGACACAGCGAATACGGTTCACGGCCTGCAGTTCTATACCATTTATGATGGCAAAGCCATAAGTTTTACCATGCGGTCTTACACAGGCAGCCTCTCGCCGGGGCAGGAGACCGCGATTCAAATGGTTGTGGACAGCATAAAATTTGATCAAGATCCACCGGCTGCGGACCCGGGTGAAGATACGGCGTCTTTTACGTATACCGACGCCGATTCCGGCGTAGCCTTTACCCTTCCGCCCAACTGGAAACAAGAAGCCTTTACGGAAGAAAGAGAATTCATCGACGTCAAGTTCTGCTCTACAAAGGAAGATGGCTGCATGATCCTGTTCGGCAGCACGGATCTCTGGGAACAAATTCCCGCTTCTGAAAGGGCGGGCTACAGCCGGGCGGACATAACCAATTCGGTTTTTACCAAGGCGGTGATCGCCGAAATGTATAATACGAGCAGTGATAAGATTTCTGAGGTCACATACAACGGCGTTTCCTATTATAAGGGCGAAATAGCTAAAACATCCGATGTATACGGTTTTGACCTGTCGGTTACCATGACCCAGCTGGCCCGTTTCCATAACGGGTGGCTATATACATTCTGTTTTGGAGGAACAAGCGAACACCC
>DXVY01000056.1:0-752 GCA_019417145.1 Clostridiales bacterium | reverse complement strand
ACACCCGTTATTTTCCGATTTTGAAAGTCTGCTCAACAGCGCACAGTATCCTGCCGCTTCCACCGCGGCAGACCTTACCTCTGCCGCCAGCACGCCTTCCGGGATAGCAAAAGCGCGCCCCCATGTTGGCGCGCCAGCTATTATAATCGCAATCCTGTTATCGCTGGCGGTTATAGGTGTAGTCGTTGCCATTGTACTTGTTTCGAGGAAGAAGAAAACAAAAGCCGCTCACGATATACTGTTCGAAATCCCCGCATATCAGCCGGCCACGCCGCCTGTAGAGAATACGGCGCCGGCAATATTCTGTCAGAATTGCGGGCAGTCCCTGCCCCAGGACAGTAAATTTTGCCATGTGTGCGGCACCAAAATAAATGCAGCGGCGAATGATATAGAAAGGCGCTGATTTGGATCGGATATGTATCCGCGGCGACCATACCGAGCATATCATTAGAACTTGTGGCCGGCATTATAGTAGGCGAGCTGATGTTTTACCTCCTTGTTTTCTTTGTTGCCCCAAAAATGCGATAAATGGGATGTGCGTCAAGAGGCAAAAACAGCAAATCACAACCTTGCTGTATCCGCTTTTTTGTCCCATGGCCCCGCCCGTCCGCAGCGCCACGGGAGAGCCCCGCTTTTATAGGCAATGGGGTGAAAAACGTATGGTCGGCGGTGGATTCAGTCGGATATGTGGTACGGCGTGTTACAGAAATCCCCGCGTCCAAAGATACCTACGCCATTAAGCCTAATTAAAC
>DXVY01000055.1 GCA_019417145.1 Clostridiales bacterium | reverse complement strand
CCTGTTTATCTGATCGCAGCCTTTACACGGGCCGCTTCTCCAGACGACCCGCAAGGAGCGAGGAGGGCTTACCTTTTGAATCTTCATTTTGAGTTGCCGGCAAACCTGCTGCAATCGGCGGGCCTTATGCCGGATGAAAAAATCGAATACTGCGCTCCCTACGACCTGGACAGGGAAAGCCATTTCGGGACTGCGGGCTATGTGGCCATCACCCGTAAGCGGGTGCTGGTGTTTTCCGGGGATGGCATACAAAAAGAGGTGGTCCTAGACGATTGCCAGGATATTAGGTGCGAGCCCCTGGTGGACAACGGTATCCTGACCGTAAAAATCGACGGCGCCTGGCAGCTGCTCTGCCGGTTTTCCATGCGGCATGTATCCCGCTTTGCCTATATTGCCCGAGGCGCCAAGGTCTTTATGAAGGGCGGCAGCCATCTGGTGGAAAGCATGGAGCATGAGAAGCTCTGCCCCAAATGCGGTAGGGCCCTGCCCGGCACCAGGGAATGCCCCCATTGCGACGGCAAAGGCGGCACCTTTCGTAAGTTTCTTCGGCTCTGCAAGCCGTATTGGGTGCAGCTGACCCTGATCTCCCTCTTTATGCTGGGATCCACGGGCGTCAATCTGCTGGGCCCGGAGGTACAAAAGCGGTTTATCGATCAGGTGCTCACTCCTAAGTCGGGCACAGCGGCCGATGTGGCGCTCTTTATCATCACCGTCGTCCTAATCGCCGCCTTTACCGTTATTTTTAATCTGGTGCGCAACTGGTGGTGCACCTCTTTAGGTGCCCGCATCAGCATGGATCTGCGTGAAAAGCTCTATGAAAAAATCCAGGTGCTCTCCCTAAACTTCCTACACCGCCGCCGGCCGGGCGACATCATGAACCGCATTGTGGGAGACACGGGGGAGATCCGACAGTTCATGCAGGACACCTTCGGGAACATGCTCTCCACCCTTATCACCATGATAGGCGCGCTCATTTTCATGTTTGCAGCCAACTGGAAGCTGGGACTGCTTTCCCTGGTTTTCCTGCCTATTGTCATGGCGCTCTCCATTCTCTGGCGCAAAAAGATCCACCGCATGTTCCGCAATCAACGGCACAAGAGCGACAAACTCAACAGCTCCTTGCAGGATGTTATATCCGGCATACGGGTGGTCAAGTCCTTCGGAAAGGAAAAGGACGAGGCGTCCAAATTCAACTACTTAGCCGAAGATTTCGCCCGCGTACAGAAGCGCAACGAGGTCTTCTGGGCCAGCTTTTATCCCTTACTCACCTTTATCATGGGCATGGGCATCTATTTTGTGACCTATTTTGGCGGTCTGGATGTGCTCAACGGCACAGGCATGACTGTGGGCGGACTGACCCAGTTTATTGCCTACGCCGGCATTCTCTACGGACCTCTCAGCTGGATGACCATGCTGCCCCGTCGGCTGATGCGCATGATCACCGGGCTGGAACGGGTCTACGACGTTCTGGATGAGGAGCCGGATATTGTGGACCGGGGAGAGGCCCGGGACGTAGATATCAAGGGCGAGGTGGCCTTTCACAACGTCACCTTCGGATACAAGTCCTATGAGCCCGTGCTGGAAAACCTGGATTTTCAGGTGGAAAAGGGGCAGATGATCGGGCTGGTGGGCCCCTCGGGGGCGGGCAAGTCTACCCTCATCAACCTGCTTATGCGTCTGTACGACGTGGACGACGGCTCCATCACCATCGATGGTGTGGATATCCGGGACATCTCCCTACACTCCCTTCATTCCCAAATCGGCGTAGTGCTGCAGGAGACCTTCCTGTTCTCGGGGACCATTCTGAATAATATCCGCTTTGCCCGGCCGGAGGCCACCCTGGAGGAGGTTATCGCGGCGGCCAAAATGGCCAACGCCCATGACTTTATCTGTAAGATGCCGGATGGGTATAACACCTATGTAGGCGAAAAGGGGCATAATCTGTCGGGCGGGGAACGGCAGCGGGTAGCCATTGCCCGGGCCATCCTGGGGAACCCCAAGCTGCTGATCCTGGACGAGGCTACCTCCAGTCTGGACACCGAAAGCGAATACCAGATTCAGCAGGCGCTGGAAAGGCTTATTAAAGGGCGCACCACCTTTGCCATCGCCCACCGGCTGTCCACCCTGCGTAACGCCGACCGACTGCTGGTCATCGACCGGCACGGTCTGGCCGAGGCCGGCACCCACAATGAACTGCTGGAAAAGAAGGGTATATACTACGGCCTTGTAACCGCCCAACTGAAAATGCATCAGATGCCGGGCCTGGATGAAGATCCAGCGGCTGAAGAGGGAGGCGATTGAGATGCATCGTGAAAAATCCTGCGGCGCGGTGGTGGTCCGGGAAGATGCCGGCCAAAAGGAGATCCTGCTGATTCGCCACAATGCCGGCCATTGGGCCTTTCCCAAGGGGCATATGGAGGAAGGCGAAACCGAGGTACAAACCGCCTCCCGTGAAATCCAGGAGGAAACCGGCCTTATGGTGGATATCGACGGAAGCTTTCGCACGGTTATCACCTACTCGCCGGCAAAAAACGCCATAAAAGACGTAGTTTATTTTATCGGTCGGAATCCCCGGGGCCGGCTGCGCCCCCAGCCTGAGGAGATCAGTTGCGTCCGCTGGGTCACGGCAGAAGAGGCCCAAGCGCTTATCACCTATGAAAACGACCGACAGGTACTGGAACGGGCGCTGCCCTATTTGTAATCCTAAAGGAAGCCGCCCCCTCCTGGATAAAACGCGCAGATGCATGGACAATTTATCTTCTTCCTACCAATTGATCCTTACCTATTTCTAGGAAAGCACAAACACAGCGCTTAATCAAAACAACCTTGCTGGCAAAAGCCGCAAGGTTGTTTTGACACTTATAGCAATGAATGCGCAATATACCAGCCTATGTTCTATCTTTTGGATATACAGATATCATCCAATTCCTCTGCAATCAATTTCAGCGTTTGAAGCAGCGCAAAAACAATTCCGACCTTAAACAGCAGTAAAATTATATGTACTGGTTCATAGGTTCTTGTTACCATTATCTCAACACACCTCAAAGCATCCGTAAGCGCTATCTGGCCAGAAATAAAGCTCCACATAAACACGTTTGAAAACAAGCTGATCACGCCTAAAAGATTGTTTTTCATAAGGGAATAGTTGGGATTATAATGGGCCGGGATATAGCCAAAAAAACTTATGGACAGCGCACCTATCACCGCCGCATATCGCATAAAAGAATCCGATGCAGGAATAAAAGCAAAAATATAATATAAAGCAAGCATTAAAACGATCGGACAAATGCATTTAAACGCACTTCCGAATATATGTAAGAATCTTTGCACACCACGACTCTGCCGAAAGGCGTTTCCTAGACAATTTAAGCCTATCCCAATTGCAGCAGGGCCAACACACGCCGTCAATGCCACGAGAATATTCGTGATGAATCCTTGTGTGAAGACGCACAGAAGGCTGGTTATCACAATGAATGCCATCAGCACAATACAAAAAGCAATTATCAGATTTCTGTTTTTTGTTTTGTTTTTTTTGTAAAAATAGTTGTTGTCCACCAGATTTTCCTGAGCAGCGTAAAACGCACCCGGCTTGTTCATGAAATGGTTCATAGCAGCTTCTCTCCTCCATCATATTGATCTTTCGGTGATTTCAGTCCGCCCATGCCACTTCGCCTAATCGGCGTTGTGGCATCTCCTTGCCATCTCTATAAAAGCTGGACGCCGGCCTCTCTACAGGCTCTTACCATTTCCTCAGGCCATATAGAGCACAGGACCTCGCCAATGTGCAGCTTTTCCAGCAGCAGCAGACATAGGCGGGATTGACCGATTCCCCCGCCTACGGTCAGAGGAAGGGTCCCCTCTACAATGCCCTTATGGTAGGCATACCCCAGCCGGTCCTCGTTTCCCCGAATCGCCAGCTGTTTTTTCAGCGCGGCCGCATCTACCCGTATACCCATAGAGGACACCTCCACCGGCTGCTCCAACACACTGTTCCAGAAAAGCAGGTCCCCGTTTAAGGTCCAATCGTCGTAATCGGGCGCCCGGCCGTCGTGAAGCTGTCCGCTCTTCAGCGCTCCGCCGATCTGCATAACGAACACGGTTTTGTGTTCCCGGACCACCTCTTTTTCACGCTCCTTGGGGGTAAGGGACGGATATCGATCCTCCAGCTCCTGGGAGGTGATAAAGAAAACATCCCGGTGAATACTGCCGGTCAGGGCAGGGAACCGCTCCTTTACTCGCTCCTTGGTGTCGGCCACCGCCTCCACGATCTTGCGGACAATGCTTTGCAGAAATTCCAGGTTGCGGTCCTCCGGTCCAATGACCCGTTCCCAGTCCCACTGGTCCACGCAGATGGAATGATCGTTGTCCACGTCGTCGTCCCGGCGGATGGCGTTCATGTCGGTATACAGGCCCTCGCCCTCATGAAATCCATACCGCTGCAAAGCCACCCGCTTCCACTTGGCCAGAGATTGGACCACCTCGGCGCGGCCGCCAATCTCCTTCATGTCAAAGGAAACCTTGCGCTCCACGCCGTTTAAATCGTCGTTGAGGCCGCTGTCCCCCCGCACAATCAGCGGGGCGCTGATCCGCTCCAGGTTGAGAGCGGCGGCCAGCCGCTGCTGAAAGGTATCCTTGACGAACTTGATGGCCTTCTGGGTGTCCCGCAGGGAAAGGACCGACCGATATCCCTCTACCAATTTCAGTTGCTTCATATCTGTCTCCCCTTTACCGGATATTCCCCACCGTACGGGGATAGAGCTGCACGTCCCGAATATTAGCGACGCCGGTAACATACATAATCATGCGCTCCAACCCCAAACCAAAGCCGCTGTGGGGCACCGATCCAAACCGGCGCAGATCCAGGTAATCGGCATAGGCGGCCTCATCCATGCCCCTCTGCTTCATGGCGGCCAGCAGCTTATCCAAATCGGCCTCCCGCTCGCTGCATCCGATGATTTCGCCCACCCCGGGCACCAGCAGATCGGTGGCGGCTACGGTTTTGCCGTCGGGATTCTGCTTCATATAGAAGGCCTTGATCTCTTTGGGATAATTGGTGACAAACACCGGCTTTTTAAATACCTTTTCCGTAATATACCGCTCGTGCTCGGTCTGCAGGTCGCAGCCCCACTCCACGGGATAGATAAAATTCTCATCGGCTTTTTTCAAAATTTCAATGGCCTCGGTATAATCCAGAACCTTGAAATCGTTTTCCACCACGCTCAACAGCTTCTCCCGCAGTCCCTTTTCCATGAACCGCTCAAAGAAATCCAGCTCATCGGGGCAGGCATCCAACACGGCCCGGATCACATATTTAATCATATCCTCGGCCACGCCGATGATATCGTTCAAATCGGCAAAGGCTACCTCCGGCTCCACATGCCAGAACTCGGCCACGTGGCGGGGGGTGTTGCTGTTTTCGGCGCGGAAGGAGGGGCCGAAGGTATAAATCTTACCAAGTCCCATGGCCGCCACCTCGCCTTCCAGCTGACCGGAAACGCTCAGGCCCGCGGGCTGGCCGAAAAAGTCGTTGGCGAAATACTCCTCCTCGGTCTTATACCCGTGGTCGAAGCCCAGGGTGGTCACCCGGAACATCTCACCTGCGCCCTCGCAGTCGCTACCGGTGAGAATGGGGGTATGCACATAGATAAAGTGATTTTTCTGAAAAAATTGATGGATGGCAAAGGAGACCACCGACCGCACACGGAAAACGGCGTTGAAGGTATTGGTGCGCACCCGCAGATGGGGAATCGTGCGCAGGTATTCCAGGGTATGCCGCTTCTTCTGCAGGGGATATTCGCCGGGGCACTCGCCCAAAACCTCGATTTTCTCCGCGTTGACCTCCACAGCGTTTTGCACCATGCCCTTGACCGCCCGGCCCACAACCCTGACCGCCGTGCCCAGCTTCATAAAAGGGGCCGGATCGGCGATTACCGATTTGTCCACCACCACCTGGATGTGCTTAAGGCTTGTGCCGTCGTTGACCTCCAGAAAGGCCACGTTCTTGGAATCTCGGGAGGTACGCACCCAGCCGCAAAGGGTGACCTGGGCGTCCAGCTTCTCTCCCTTCAGTATGTCGCAGATATCGGTATGCTGCATTTGAATCCTCTCCTTTTTCCCATTTTATGATAAATAAAAAACAGCTATCCGTCCTGTTTCTTAGGACGGATAGCTGTGTATCCGCGGTACCACCTAAATTGCCCGAAAGGCCACTCCAGCTTCCAACAAAGCTTTCCCGCTTAACGCACGGTCAACGGCGCACCTACTGGACCCATCAGTCGTTCAGATTGCAGCTCCGAAGTGTTATTCCCACGGCTTCTGTCTGCGGAGTTTCCACTGTCCCCCGTTCACTGGAAGCGAATGGCCGTGGTACTTCTCTTCCTCATCGCTTTTCATGGGTATCATACCACAGGTATTTTCCCCTGTCAATCCCCGCCTCCTACAAATATGGAAAGAAGGGGCCTTTTATGCATCCTGTCTGGCCAATATCTTACAGATCTCCATGACGTCGGCAATGGTGATCTCCCCGTCGCCGTCCAGGTCGCCGCAGGCGATCTCATGGTCGGTGGGGTCGGTTCCCGCCGATTCCCTGGCCATGACCTTACAGGCCTCCATCACGTCCGCAATGGTTGCCTCCCCGTCGCCGTCCAGATCGCCGGGAGAGGCCTCCAGAAAGGTGACCGAAAGTTCATAGTCCTCCCCCAGCAGCGTAAAGCGGCCGTCATAGGCCTTGCCATATTCGTATGCCAGTTCGTCAACATATACATGAAAAGAATATCTGTTGTTATACAGCATAAGATCATAGTTATGAGGATCACCGATGCTGGCGTCTACAACGCTCCCATCCTTCAGCCGGAACTGCAAAACCGGGCTGGAAGACAACAGGAAAGGATTCACATAGCGGAATTGTCCGGCGTCGCGCTGATAAGAAAATCCATATTCGTAAATATTAGGATTCACACAGGTAATATCGGTGGAAAGCAGGCTTTCGATGGGGTTTTCGATCACCGCCACGGTGAACGTATCGGTCAGGCCGAAAATGGAGCCGGTCAGTGTGTAGGTGCCGCCCACCTGCCAGTCCGGGCGGGAGGCATAGTTTCCTCCCTCTATGTCCAGCGCCCAGACATAAACAGCGGCGCTGTCGGGTATCCGCCGGCCGTCTTTCATAACAAAGGTGAACGCCGGCGATATGGTATAGTAACCGTCTTCCTGAGAAATAACCTGGATATCCTCGATCTCGATTTTTTCAATGCCCAGCGCTTCTGCCAATCCGGCCTCGGAGACCACCGCTTTCACTGGAACGGCGACATCGTATTCGTCGCCGAAGGCCGAAACCTTGACCGGCAGATCATAATCGCCGGGAGCCGTGGGAAGGGTGTAATCCGAGCAGACGCTGTAATATTCGCCATAAATCTCCACAAGGGTACCATCTATCCCGCCTTCTGTTTGTAAAACCGTCCCGTCTTTAAGGGTAACGGTATAGGAAGGCTCTTCATATCTATGCAGATCCAGCTCCAGCGCCGCCTGGGCCTGATACCAATAGGCATATCCATCACGCTCACGCACAAGCAGCATCTCATCGGGAACAATGCTTTGAACCGGGTTTTCAATGACCGTAACCTGGATGGTATCAGAAAAGCCCATAAAGCTCACCGAAACCGGATAGGTCCCGCCCACTTCCCAGTGTTCCTCCTGCTGTCGGTCGGTATAGCGGGGGAAATGCCCGTAGGAAAAAAATCCGCCCATACCATAAGTGAGGTAAAAGAGCATGGCAGAGCGCATCCCATCCGGATAACGGAAGGTCTTCTCCGTCCCGTCTTTAAAGGTGACCGTAAAGGCCGGGTGGTAAGCATAGTGAAAATATTCCTCTGTCTTTCCGGTATCTGCATCATAATAGGAGGTCATACTGCCGCCAGCGCCTGCAATGACGGTCGCATCTGAAAATGTAACCTTTTCAATGCAGCTTTCCACAACGGTCACTTGAAACGTATCGCTGAGGTCCTGGAAGGAAGCCGTAACGGTATGGGTTTCCCCCAGCTTCCACTGCTCGGGCTGCACGTCCGAATAGTTCAAACGGATGAGCATATCTTCGGTGTCAATCCAGCCATTGTCTGCGTGCAGTTTGGTACCGTCATTCAGCGTCACGGTAAAATCCGGCGCGTAAACTGTATATTCGTCATAAGGATCGTTGTAATCGTACATACCATCCATGATCGCCGTATCCTCGACCTCCAGCGAAACGATCTTCTTGGGATTTTCCACAATGGTTACCGAGAAGGGATAATCCACGCCGAAAATGCTGGCCGTAGCGGTATACGTGCCGCCCAACACCCAGGGCTCGCTAGATTGGTTGTGGGAAATTTCAGGATAGTACCATTTTCCGTCGATTGCAAGACCACCGTTATCGCTTTTCAACTCGGTGCCGTCTTTCAATTTTGCGACAAAATCCAAATCAGAACTGTATATTGAATATCCCGGAACGGGTTCGTATTCCCTGGTATCGGGGTTATAGGTTTCTTCGCGGTAACGGGCAATGTCCTTTTCAGGTAAAAGGATATCCTGTATTTTCAATTCCGCTATCGGCGATTCCAGAACGGAGGCCTCCAAAGTGTCGGCTGCATCGGACAGGCCCGCCGTCACGGGATAGCTTTCCCCCGCCCGCCATGCATTTTCGGATTGCAGTTCCTGCTCGAAATCAGAATTTTCTGCCCCAGCGGCCGGCAGCGCCAACTGGAAGCACAACAATAGCGCCATAAACACCGAGAACCATTTTTTCATAATGCCGCCCTCTTTCCCTAAATTTATAAAAGCCATCGTCTTTTACCGCCGCCCATTTTATTCTATGGCGGATTACATATTCGCGCTTCCTCTGGCCAATATCTTACAGATCTCCATGACGTCGGCAATGGTGATCTCCCCGTCG
>DXVY01000054.1:7468-8934 GCA_019417145.1 Clostridiales bacterium | reverse complement strand
GTCCCCTATTGTCCCAAACGGTCACCTGCCAGTAATAGTCGGCCTCGGGCCGGAAACTGCCGGCGTACAAGGCTTGGCTCTCCCCGCTTTCCACCTCGCCCGAGTCCCAGGCGTCGTATTCGCCGGCCGCCAGCTTTTCCCCGCTGGTGGCGACGCATATACGGTATTTCACCTGGACGATTTCCCGCTCGCCCGATTCCAGCTCCCAATTGAGAAGGGGATGGGGATCGTCTACCGCTGTCGGATTTACCAAAGCATTACAGGTCATAGCTAACCTCTCCTTTAACCGCACAATCGTTCCGGGAATTTATAGGAATTTACAACCATACAAAGTATACCATACCCCTTTCTGCTTTTCCATATCTCCCCGTGAGATTGACAAACTCTGCAAACTCTCGCAGATTCCCCGCCTCAAACGCGCATATATGCGCAGCCAAAGTTCCTTGCGGAATTGGTATCACGGGCCGGACACAGCGGACACAGAGGCGGCGGGCCGGGCGCAGGGCAGGAAACAAAAGAGAAGCAATCCCCAAAGCGCAAAAAAAGGGAGGCGACGCCTCCCTTTTTTCTCAAGCCCCGCGGGCCAGGATCTTGCAGATCTCCATCACATCGGCAATGGTGATCTCTCCGTCCCCGTCCAGGTCGCCACGCGCAATCTCGTCATCGGTGGGGTCGGTCCCGGCCGACTCTCGGGCCATGACCTTGCAGGCCTCCATCACATCCGCGATGGTCACCTCCACATCCCCGTCCAGGTCGCCGGGAAGGATCCCTATCAGCTGCCTTTCCGCCGCCTCCAGCCGGGACAGGTTGAGAATGGCGGCCTTGCCCGTCCCGTCCAGCTGCTCATAGGCGGCCCGGGCCGCCTCCACGTCCGGCCGGTCGGCCTCCTCAGCCTGGTCGGGCAGAGCCTCAATCTGATTGAATACCGCAAGCGCCGCCGGGTCGTCTACATAGGCAAAATGCAGGGTATAGACCGTCCGGCCGCCTGTGGGAGAGGTCAGGGTAACGGTCGCCCCATCCTCCGTCTGCTCCACCGTCACGGTATCCGCCGGGTCGTCCACCGTCCCGGTCACCGGCAGGGTCACGCCCGCCGGTAGGGTCACCGTATACTCCAGCGCGCCGGAAGAAAAGCCGGGCAGCGCATAATCTCCCAGTTGGATTCCGGCCAGCCGCACGTCCAAATACAAAGCCCATTCCCAAACAGAAAGGCCGCTGTCTGCGGCCGTCTCATCCAAAATATGCAGGCGCATCTTATCGGTGTAGACCGCGGGGAAGGTCAGGGTACGGCTGTAGCCAATATCATCGCCGGTGCAGACAACCTGCCAGTCCGCCCCGTCCCAGTATTCCAGGGCGTAAGGGGCCGGTCCGCCTGCAGCGGCGCACCAGACGCGGCCCACAGCCCTTTTCTCCTCAAATTCCGCCAGCAGATACGGGTCGCCGTCCCCCGCCGCCGGAGACCAGCGGCT
>DXVY01000054.1:0-7458 GCA_019417145.1 Clostridiales bacterium | reverse complement strand
CCCAGCCGTCGGCCGCCGCCGCGGCCGGAAGCCCTTCGGCTGCGCTGCTGGCGGATACAGCGGCCCCCCGCGCCAGATTCTGGGCCGACGCCGCCTCGATGACCTTGGCGTAATCCTTCAGGCCCACATTCAGGTCCACCGTATTTTCGGTTATGCCCGACACCTGTCCGCTCTGGCTGTACTGCCACATCTGGTAGGGATACTGGAAGTCGGTCTGGTTGGTGTAATGGGCCAGCCAGATGTCCCAGTCGGCCAGCCGGGCGATCTCCATATCGTCCAAAAGCCAGCTCTTGCTGGCGTAGATGGTAGGATAGTAGCCCGCGTCCCGGATGGTCTGGCAGAAGTCGATGGCAAAGTCGGTCCGGTCGGCGTCGGTCAGGCCCGCTTGGTTGGTACGGGCCTCGTCCAGGGGATAATACTCCGTATCAAAGGCCACGGGATAGGTCAGGTCATAGCCCTTGATAGCCTCCAGTACGAACTTGGCCTCCTCCACCGCCTCGGCCCGGGTGATGGCCTGGGAGAAGAAATAGACGCCGCAGTCGATGCCGGCCGCCTGGGCGCCCTCTAGATTCTTGACAAAGTTGGCGTCCAGTTTCATATTTCCCGCCTGGCCGTAGCCTCGGTAGCCCACCCGGATCATGGCAAATTCCACGCCCGCGGCCTTGACGGCGTTCCAGTCGATATTGCCCTGGTAGACCGAAACGTCTATCCCCACCTTGGAGGACAGTACGCCCTGGCCGTCAAAATAGTATTTGAAGCCGCCGGCGGTCTGCCAGCCGGTAACCGGCTGCCCGTTCACATAAAAATAGGTGTTGCCGTCCTTTTCATACCAGCCGTCGGCCGGCGCGGGCTCGTCCGGTGTGGAGGCGGCCGTGTCCGAGGTAGCCGTGCTGCTGTCCGCGGAGGACATTTGGGACGGAACGCTCACCATTCCCGACGTTTCGGCGGAAGATGAGGGCGGGGCCACCGGCGGCAGGGTATCCACGATCTCCTCCTCCGGCTCCTCCCTTGCAGGCTGGTTATACTGGGGATCATCCTGCCGCATCTCCTCCTCGGTGGGGATGTATTGGGGATCTTCGGTCAGCTTATCGCCCACAATGGGGATTTGGATCTCCTCGGCCAGCTCGGCCGTGGTGGGGCCGGACGCGGCCGGCTGCGAAGAGGCCGCCGGCGCGGAAGAGGCGCTCTGCGCCGAGGAGCTGATCGTTTGGCTGGACGACGAGGCGGGGCGGCTGAGCGCTCCCAGTCTGGCCTCGGACATGGCCGCGTCCAGCCGGCCGCTGTCCACCGCCGGCTGGCAGGCGCACAGGGCGGCCAGCATGCAGCAGGCCAGGCCCGCCCCTATTTTTTTGCTATGTACCATAAGGGTACAAAACCTCCTTCCAAATGCGCGGCCGGCGTCCTTGCGCCGACCGCTTTGCGGATACTCTATAGCTAACCGGGCGCCGGACGGCCGGAAGGCCTTCCCCCGGCCTCAGCGCGCGGTATGGCGACCTTTTGCGACTATAACGGCCGGCCTTAGGCCAGGGTGCAATCCAGCCGGATCTCCCCGCCGGACACCGACAGCTTGACCCCCGTCACCACCTGGTCGCAGTGTTTTATCAGCAGGTCCACGATTTTGTCCTCCACCTGTCGCCGCAGGTTGCCTCGCAGGTCTCTGGCCCCCCGCACGCCGCCGATGGATTTTTCAGCCAGCAGCCGGCAGACCGGATCGGTATATTCCAGCTTCACGCCTTTTTCCCGCATCACGCTCCCCAGCTCGTCCAGCATCAGCCCGGCGATGCGGGCAAAGTCCTCCTGGCCCAAGGGTCTGAAGACCACCACCTCGTCCACCCGGCCGATAAACTCCGGCCGGAGAAATTCCTCCAGGGCCTTGACGGCCTTGTCGGCTGCGGCGGTCTCGGCGGTACGGCCGAAGCCCATCAGGGTCCCCGAACGATCGCTGCCGGCGTTGGAGGTCATGACAATGATGGTGTTTTCAAAATTGACCGTCCGGCCCTGGGCGTCGGTCACCCGGCCGTCGTCCAGGATCTGCAACAGCACGTTGAGCACATCCGGATGGGCCTTTTCGATCTCGTCGAACAGAATGACCGAATAGGGCTTGCGGCGGACCTTTTCGGTGAGCTGGCCGGCCTCGTCATAGCCCACGTAGCCCGGAGGCGCGCCGATCAACCGGGATACCGAGTGCTTCTCCATGAACTCGGACATATCGTAGCGCAGCAGGGTCTCGGGCGTACTGAAAAGCTGCTCGGCCAGCACCTTGACCAGCTCGGTCTTGCCCACCCCCGTGGGGCCTACGAAAATAAAGGAGGCGGGGCGGCGGCGGGCGCTGATCTGCACCCGGGAGCGGCGAACGGCGGCGGCCACCGCCTTTACCGCCTCGTCCTGCCCCACGATGCGCTTCAATATATTCTCCTCCAGGCGGCTGAGCTTTTGCAGGTCGCTCTCCTTGACCTTGGCGGCCGGGATCCCGGTCCAAAGCTCGATGACCTTGGCCAGGTCGTCCTCGGTGACCGTGTTGTCGGCCGCCGGCTGATAGAGCTGGTCCGCCTTCTCCTTATATTGGGCAAGCTGGGCCTTGACCTCGGCCAGCTTCTCGTAATCGGGATGCTCTACGTCCGACTCCAGCTCGTCCTGCTGGCTCGACAGCTCGCCGATACGCTTGTTGACCGTATACAGCTCATCCACCGCCTTATTCCGCAGGCTGGCGCAGGCGCAGGCCTCATCCATCAGGTCGATGGCCTTGTCGGGCAGAAAGCGGTCGTTTATATACCGCTCGGACAAATAAACCGCCTTATGCAAAATGGCGTCGGGCAGGGTCACCCCATGGTAGCCCTCATAATACCCCTTGATGCCCCGGAGCACCTGCACCGCGTCCTCCACCGAGGGCTCCTCGATGGTCACGGGCTGGAACCGCCGCTCTAGGGCCGCGTCCTTTTCGATATACTTGCGGTATTCCTTAAAGGTGGTGGCGCCGATGACCTGGATCTCTCCCCTGGACAGGGCGGGCTTGAGAATATTGGCCGCGTTCATAGACCCCTCGGCGTCCCCCGCGCCTACCATATTGTGGATCTCGTCGATGAAAAGAATGATGTTGCCCTCGGCCTTGATCTCATCCACCAGACCCTTGACCCGGCTCTCGAATTGACCCCGGAACTGGGTGCCGGCCACCAGGCCGGTCAGATCCAGCAGGTGGATCTCCTTATCCAGCAGGCGGGCGGGCGCGTCCCCGGCGGCGATCTTCAGGGCCAGGCCCTCGGCGATGGCCGTCTTGCCCACCCCCGGCTCGCCGATCAGGCAGGGGTTGTTCTTGGTCCGACGGGACAATATTTGGATGGTGCGGTAGAGCTCGGCCTCCCGGCCCACAATCACGTCCAGCTCCCCCGCCTTGGCGCGGGCGGTCAGGTTGGTGCAGTAGGTATCCAAGAACTTGCGCTTTTTCTCCTTGGGCCTTCTCTTTCCCTTTTCCCTGTTTTTCTCCGGCTCCTCCCGGGTCTCTTCCTCCCTTTGGCCGCCAAAGAGATTTTGCAGGAAGGGGAAGGTGGCCGCCCCCCCGGGCTGGAAGCTGTCCCCGTCGCTCTCGACCAGTCCCTCGCCGTTCTCCTCGGCCATGGACATAAAGTCCATGAACTGGCTGTTCATCTGCTCAATATCGTCGTCGGTAATATTCATCTTATCCAGCATATCGTTGACCGGCTGGATACCGGCCTCCTTGGCGCAGGTCAGACACAGGCCCTTGGGGGTCATCTTGCCGTTCACCAGCTCGGATATAAATACCACCGCCGGTCTTTTTTTGCATTTGCTGCACAGTTGCATCATATCGTATGTTCTCCTTTGCATCAAGCGGGAAATAAATCCAGCGGGGCCGCGCCCCTATCCTCTGCTTATACGGCGGCCGCGGCCCTTCTCCGGGCCGGCAGAAACAGGCCGTCATTCTCGAGCGGACCGCCTAGGCCGCTCCTTCCAAACTGAAAAATCCCGAACCGACGGGCCGCATCCGGACCGCATCCGCATGCCGCCCCCCGGTTCGGCCGGAAGCCACGCGGGCTTCCGCCAGGTTTCCCCTTTGAACGGTCCGCGCCGGGCGGCGCACTAATTCTGTCCGCCCTTGCCCAGCCGAAAAAACATGCGCGCGTAATTGACCAGGGAAAACAGGATACTGATCGCCGCAAGGCCGGCCAGGATCATGGGTACAACCTCCGGCAGGGCGGGGTAGATATCGGTGAGCACCACGCAGGCGATGGTCAGATAGACGATCACGGTGGACAGCTTGCCCCACCATCTGGCCGATACCGGCTTGACTCCCGACTGGGCCAACACCATGGCGCCGGTGACCATCAGGAATTCCTTTATGAAAAATAGGATCACCAAGGGCAGCAGATAGAAATGGTTGATGCAGATACAGATCACCATGGCCGCCTGGGTCAGCTTGTCCGCCGCCGGATCCAGCACCTTGCCCAGGTCGGAGACCATATGGAACCGCCGGGCAATGATGCCGTCCAGCACGTCGGTCAGCCCGGACAGCAGCAGCGTCCCCACCGCATACCAGTAGTTAGCGGCCAAATCGGTATTAAAATAGAGGACCACAAACACCGGAATCAATACAATCCGAAAAAGGGACAAGAGATTGGGTATGGTTAGGATCCTGTTCAAATCATTTCACATCCTTTTTTTGAGAAGCGCCGAGCTAACCAAATGCTGCGCATTTGGATACCTGGAATAATCCCCGGAGCGCAGGGCGCGTTGGTAGCAGTCCCGAAGGACTGCGTGACGCGCACGGAGCGTAGGAGGATTCTTCCAGATCAGCGAGCGGTGCGAGGCGTGACAAGAAGCGCCGAGCCGCGCTGCGGCGAAAAAATGACCGTCTCGCAGGAAACGTTGGTAGCAGCCCCCTGGGGCTGCGGGACGTTTCCGGAGAGGGCGGGCCGTGCCCGCACCCAGACGTTGTATATCCGGGCGGTAGGGTTCCCTTTGCGGCTCGGCGACTTTACCTAGCAGCCCGTGATATCCAAGGCCGCCGTGCCGAGGTATCTCGCCGACGCCCGGCCGTTACAGTGGCAACAGCCCGGCCAGCCATTGGAAGATAAAGGTCCGGCCAATGGCATTCCGGAGCTGGAAGCCGAAATCCCCGCCGGCAAAGCCGGCCAGAAGACTGATCAGCCAGCAGACCAGCACCGTGATCAGGCATCCCTTAGCCAGCCCCAACACGCCTCCCAGCACCCGGTTGACCGTACCCAGCACAGGGAGCTGGAATACCCGGTTGACCGCCCGGGCGATCAGCCGCACGATCACCATGCCCAGCAGCAGGATCACCAGGGCCAGTATAATCTGTATAAGCCCGGTGATGATGGGCTCGGCCACATAGCCGGCCACCGCGCCGGCCATGCCCTCGGACCCGTCCAGCCCCTGCTCCAGGGCTGCGGTCAATCCCTCCTCGGTGATGCCAAGGCTGGACGCGCCGTCGGTGACAAAATCCGGGAGCTGCGCCCAAAAGCTGCCCGCCGCCTCGGCCGCCGACGATCCCAGGTGGGTATCAATGGCCGATTGCGCCGACTCCACAACCGATGCCTCAATAAAGGTATGGTAGATGCCCTGGGCCAGGGGCTGGGAACAGGCGAAGGCCAGAACGCTGACCAGCACATAACCCACCAACTCCACCACCGTGCGCACAAAGCCCCGAAAATAGGAGCGGACCACGATGAAGACAAACAGACCCACAAGGAGCAGGTCCAGAATAATGGCCATAGGTCTTCCCTCCTTACAGTATGTCCCAATCAAGCGCCGTTTACGACGCTTTACAATCGGTTCAGGACGTGGACGACGCCTGCTTTTTCGGCGGGCCGTACTGGACCAGCCGTCCCGATTCCAGCAGGGTGGCGGTTCCGTCCTTTCCCGCCGCAAGCTGGACCGCAGCGTAGCCGCATTCCCAGCTTCCCGCCTGGGTGCCGTCGGGCGCGTAGGCCTTGACCGCGTGGTCAAACAGACAGTAGATATATCCGCCCCCCGCCGCGGCCGATTTCAGATTACCCTCCACCGGAAAGGCGGCGGTCTCGGTCCCCGCCTCGTCCAGCAGGCTGATGCGGCCGGCCGTCTCGTCGTCCGCCCGCCCGGTGACCAGCAAAAGGCCGTCGGGGGTGGTGTGGGCCTGCCGCAGCCGGCCGGTCAGGGTATAATCGATCCGGTTCCCGGCCCCCTCGCCCTCGCTATCCCACTTGACGGTGGAGACCGAACCGGCGGTCACTGCGGCGAAGGTATCCCCCGAGGGGCTTTCCAGCGCCACAATGGGATCGTTTCCAAAGGGCAACGCCGCCACCGGCGCGCTCTCGCTGAGATCAAATATATACAGGGTAGCGGCATACTGCCCCCCCGACGCCCGGAGCCCGGCGGCGGCCACCCGTCGACCATTGTCCGATACGGCTACGGCGCTGATCAGCTCCTCGGCCGACCACCAATTGTACAAACCGCCGAAGTCCTTGTCAACCACGCTGATCTGGGCGGCATATCCGTCGGCCTGGGTGACAAAGGCGCAGACGCCGTTTCTCCCCACCGCAGCCGTCATAATATTGTTCTCCAGCTTGCGCTCCTCCAGGACGGCATTGTCATTATATATCTTTATGCCCGTCCCGCCCCGATCATACACCAGGGTACGGGAAACGCTGCTGGTTACAACCGGATCGGCAAAGCCGTGCTGCCTGACGTAGACCTCCTTGCCCTTCTTATTATAGCACGCCAGCAGGGTGTCCGAAAGGACCAGGACCCGGCCGTTTACGGCATAGAGGTTGGTGGCCTGTCCGTCGGCCAGGGTCAGAGGATATCCGTCGCCCCCGCCGGCCGCCGCCGCGGCGTTTTGCACCCATTCCACCAGCCCCACCGGGGCGCTGCAATGCAGGATGACCAGGGTCAGCGCCAGGGCCGCCACCAGCCCGACCGATAAGAACAGCCGAACCCGCCGGGCGGTCTTGCCCCCCTTTACCACCTGAAACGCCCGCCGGTCTCCGGAAGCGCCGGCCGGCCGAGCTTCCGGGGTCCTGCGGGCCGGCATGCGCTTGACAGGGGGCTTTTCCAGCTCCCGTATTCGCTTTTTCTCCCGCAGTTTCCGGCTGTCCTCCATGGGGATAGGGGTGATGTCGGAAAAATCGTCGTCGCCGGTAAAGGGCCGCACCGGCACGGTGGGGCGCACCCGGGGTCCGCCGGCCGTGCGTCTTCCCGCCGGTTTCTCCTGCTGGGGCGCGGGCCTCTGTCCCCGGGGAGCGATGTTCTCCCGCCGACCGGCCGTTTCCTCCCGCCGTTGCTCCTCCCCACCGGAAGGCCGGCGCGCCGCCGTTTCGGCCCCTTCCCTTGTGGATGGAGGGGGGGCGGCCTTGGCCGGACGGGGCTTGCGGGCGGTTACCTTTATGCCTTTTTTCTTTTTATATTCGGCCATGAGATTCCTCCGGACATACTTCGAAAAGAGAAATA
>DXVY01000053.1:6407-9026 GCA_019417145.1 Clostridiales bacterium | reverse complement strand
GAAGAAGGATATCCAGGCCGGCATCGACGCTTTGAAGGAAACCCTCAAGGGCGAGGATCTGGAGAAGATCAAGGCCGCCCAGGACGACCTACAGAAGAAGGTCTACGCCGTGTCCGAGAAGCTGTACAAGGCCGCCGCCGAGCAGGCCCAGGCCCAGCAGGCCGCAGAGGGAAGCGCCGAGCAGCCCAAGGATGGCCAGCCCAACGTCTACGAGGCCGACTTTAAGGACGCCGACGGAGATAAGAAATAAACATTGTATGCGGATAGCCCGGGCCCTGGGGGTCCGGGCTGCCCCCTCTTTTCCACTACCGGGCTTTTGGGAAGCCGCCGGGCGGCCGGCGTTTTGTCAAAGACCCGGAAAAAATCAATCAGAACGGGGAAACCCGATTGTAACGAGGAGCGTGTAACCCTTGGCGGATAAAAAAGATTTTTACGAGGTGCTGGGCGTGGACCGCAGCGCCGGCGACGACGAGATCAAAAAGGCCTATCGGAAAATGGCCAAAAAATACCATCCCGACCTGAACCCCGGCGACAAGGAGGCCGAGCAGCATTTCAAGGAGGTAAACGAGGCCTACGAGGTGCTGTCGGATAAGGAAAAGCGGGCGCGGTACGACCAGTTCGGCCATGCCGGGGTGGACCCCAACTACGGCGCCGGCGGCCCTGGCGGCGGCTTTGGCGGCGGTTTTGGGGGCTTTGGCGGCGGTTTTGACGTGGATCTGGGGGATATCTTCAGCTCCTTCTTTGGCGGCGGCTTCGGCGGCGGCAGGCAGAACCCCAATGCCCCCCGCCAGGGCGGGGATACCTCCATCACCTTAACCTTAAGCTTTGAGGAAGCGGCCAAGGGCTGCACCAAAACGGTCAAGGCTACCCACATCGAGACCTGTGACGACTGCCACGGCACCGGGGCGGCGGCCGGCTCCTCGCCCAAAACCTGTCCGGCCTGCCACGGCACCGGTCAGATTCGTGTCAACCAGCGCACCCCCTTTGGCGCCATGCAGACCCAGCGGGTGTGCGACCAGTGCAGGGGCACGGGCAAGATTATCGACAATCCCTGCCGCACCTGCGCCGGCAAAGGCCGGGTGCGCAAGACCTATGAAAGGGCGGTGGACATTCCCGCCGGCATCGACGAGGGCCAGATCCTCAACGTCCGCGGCGCGGGCGACGCCGGCGTAAACGGCGGACCGGCCGGGGACCTGCATATTCATATCACGGTTCGACCCCACCCCATTTTCGAGCGGCAGGGCTATGACGTCTTCTGCGAGGTGCCCATCACCTTCGCCCAGGCGGCTCTGGGCGCCGAGGTCACCGTTCCCACCCTGGACGGCAAGGTGAAATTCACCGTCCACGAGGGCACCCAGCCCGGGGACGAGTTCAAACTCCGGGGTAAGGGCATCCAGCGTCTGAACGTCGGCGGCCGAGGGGACCAATACGTGAAGATGGTGTTGGAGGTGCCCCGGAACCTGACCGAACGGCAAAAGGCCGCCCTCAGGGACTTTGACAGCCAGACGGGCGAGGGCAACTACAAAAAGCGCAAGGGCTTTTTCGATAAGCTGAAGACCTTCTTTGAAGACCAAAAATAAGCCGTACAATACCAGCTCCATCCCGAGCTGGTATTTTTTCCATGTCCCGGCGCCTGGATTCCCATAATTTTGGGTTTTTATCCTTGCGAAATGCTATATATTGGTAGTATAATAATATGAATTGTTATGTGCGGGAGGCGTAAAATGGCAGAAGATACGATTTTATCCCTGGAACATATAAGCAAAAGCTTTGGGACGGCCGACGTGCTGGCCGACCTTTCCCTTTCCATCCGCAAAGGGGAATTTGTCACCCTGCTGGGGCCATCGGGCTGCGGCAAGACCACCACCATCCGCATCATCGCGGGACTGGAGCGGCCGGACGGCGGACGGGTCATTCTGTCCGGAGAAGACGTCACCCATCTGCCGCCGGATAAACGGCAGGTCAACACGGTTTTTCAGACCTACGCCCTCTTTCCCCACATGAACGTCTATAAGAACATCGCCTACGGCCTGAAGATACAGGGGCTGTCCAAGGAGGAAATCCGCCGGCAGGTGAGGGAAATGCTGGAGCTGGTGGAGCTGCCGGGCTTTGAGGGCAGGCGGCCGGGCGAGCTGTCCGGCGGCCAGCGGCAGCGGGTGGCCATCGCCCGGGCGCTGGTGCTCCGTCCGAAGGTTCTGCTGCTGGACGAACCCCTGGGGGCCCTGGACCTGCAGCTCCGCCGGCAGATGCAGCGGGAACTCAAGGCTATCCAGAGCCGGCTGGGCATCACCTTTATCTACATCACCCACGATCAGGAGGAAGCCCTCAATATGTCCGACCGCATCATCGTCATGCGGGAGGGCAAAATCGAGCAGATCGGCACCCCCGCCGCCATTTATGAACGGCCGGCCACCCGGTTTGCCGCCTCCTTTATCGGGGAATCCAATATTTTAGACTGTAGGATCCAGGAAATCCGGGAGGGATTGGCCGTCCTCTCCATAGGGGATGGGCTGGCCCTCTGTCCCGCGCCCACGGCGGATACCCTTCCGGAACCCCTGGCCCTGTCCATACGGCCGGATGATCTGGAGCTGACCCGGGAGCCGGTCCAGGGCTTCACTC
>DXVY01000053.1:0-6397 GCA_019417145.1 Clostridiales bacterium | reverse complement strand
TGACCGACCAGCAATATACCGGGTCCCTGCTGCGCACCACGGTGGCCCTGTCCGACGGGACGACCGTCAAGGCCAACCGCCACGGCCGCCTGCGCGACCAGCTGCGGGCGGGGGATGCGGTCTACGTGTCCTGGAAACCGGCGCACGGGGCTATTATCGGCGGCTATGTCGGAGACCAGCCGGCCGCCAGGTCTTCCTGCGGGGAAGCGGAGGCGAGAGCATGAGCGGCCGAGCAAACGGCCAGCCGGCAACCGGCCGGCCGTCCCGCCGACTGCCGGTCGCCGTCCTGCCCATGTATATCTGGACGGCCGCCTTTGTGCTGCTTCCCCTTTTATATATCGTGGTCATCAGCTTTATGACGCCGGACAAGGCCGCCGGCGCCCTGCCCATTTTCACCCTGGAAAACTATAGCCGACTGGCCGACCCCATGATAGCCGACGTGTTTGTGCGCTCTCTCCGGCTGGCCCTGGAAACCACCCTGCTCACCTTTCTCATCGGCTATCCCTTTGCCTACTGTATGTCCCGACTGCGGGACCGGGCCAAGAATATGGTCATGCTGCTGGTTATTATACCCTTCTGGACCAATTCTCTGCTGCGGACCTACGGCTGGATCATTATGCTTCGGGGCAACGGGGTGATCAACACCCTGCTGCTGAATTGGGGGATTACCTCAGAACCCCTGTCCCTCATCTTTAACTATGGAGCCACCCTGCTGGGCATGGCTTACTCCCTGATCCCCTTTATGATCCTGCCGGCCTATTCCTCCCTGTAAAAGCTGGACCGGACCGCCGTGGAGGCCGCATGGGATCTGGGCGCAGGCAGGATACGGGCCTTTTTGACCGTCACGCTGCCCCTCTCCCTGCCGGGCATCCTGTCGGGCTGCGTGCTGGTCTTTGTACCCTCCACGGGCATGTTCTTTATCTCCGACCTGATGGGCGGGGCCAAGGTATCCATGCTGGGCAACCTGATCAACGAACAGGTGCACACCGCCCGGAACCTGCCCTTCGCCGCTGTTTTATCCCTGGTCATGCTGGCCATGGCCCTACTGTTTATTTTCATCTATCGCAAATGCAGCGGGGAAAGCGAACTGGAGGGAATCGTATGAATGAAAACAGAATGGACAAGGATTTCACCTATCTGCTCAAGGCCGCTAGGGATGTACAGGGCGACCGGCAACTGTCCAGAAGCGCCGATGCAGGGGGCGTGGGCGCCGCCCTGCTGACCCCCTCCGGCCGGGTTTATACCGGCGTCTGCATCGATACCCCCTGCTCCATGGGCTTTTGCGCCGAGCACGCGGCCATCGCCGCCATGGTGACGGCGGGGGAAAGCCGCGTAGTTAAAATTGTGGCCGTGGGCGGCGACGGGGAGCCACTGTCTCCCTGCGGCCGCTGTCGGGAATTCATCAGCCAGATCGACGACCGGAACGGGGACTGTCAGGTCCTGTTGCCCGGCGGACGCATCCAAACCATCCGGGAATTGCTTCCCTGTGCATGGAATTAAGGGAAAGGAGGCCGTGCCATGGAAAAACATACAGGGATTGGCGGGAAAATCTATCTCGTCTTGGTCCTGCTGCTTTTATACCTGCCCATCTTTATCGTGGTGCTGTATTCCTTCAACGCCACAAAGTCCAGTGCGGCCTGGGGCGGCTTCACTCTGGACTGGTACGCCTCCCTGCTCTCCTCCTCCAAATACACCGGCCCGCTGCTCAACAGCCTGTTGGTGGCCGGCCTGTCGGTGGGGGGCGCGGCGGTCATGGGAACCCTGGCGGCGGTGGGGACGGCCTCCCGCTCTTTCCGTACCAAGGGGGTGTTTGAAAGCGTCGCCATGATCCCCATCATGATCCCTGAGATCATCCTGGGACTGGCCCTGCTCAGCGTATGCACCCTGGTGCGGATTCCCATGGGCATGATCGCCATCATTTTGGGCCATATTACCTTTTGCATTCCCTATGTCTACCTGGTGGTCAGGGGACGGCTGCGGGGTATGGACAAATCGGTGCTGGAGGCGGCCAGGGACCTGGGGGCCTCCCCCGTCCGCACCTTCTTCACCGTCACCCTGCCCCTGCTGGCGCCGGCCATTGGCGGCGGCTGCCTGTTGGCCTTCGCCATGTCCTTCGACGATGTGATCATCAGCTTCTTTCTTTCCGCTCCCGGCTCGGATATGCTGCCGGTCAAGATCTATTCCTCCTTAAAGCTGGGGCTGACCCCCGAGATCAACGCGCTTTTCACCCTGATCCTGGCGGCCCTTCTGCTCCTGCTGGCCATAGGCCTGATCGCCGGGAGCATCTACCGGCGGGCCGTCCGCCTTCCGGAAGCTACCGCCAAGGATTAATACGGCAATACGGCGGCCCGGCCGCCTTTAAGAAAGGAAGTTTTATATGGATTTGAAGAATTTCTGCAAACGCGCAGGCGCGACCCTGCTGGCGGCCGCAGTAGGCGCGACCCTGCTTGCCGGCTGCGGCGGGTCGGGAAAGGACAGCATCAACGTGCTGACCTACGAGGGGTATTTTCCCGACAACGTGGTCCAAAAATTTACCGAGGAGACCGGTATCAAATGGCAGTTTACCGCCGCCTCCTCCAACGAGGAGATGTATGACAAGCTGCGCACCTCCCCCGACCTGTATGATATCGTCCTGTGCGGAGACTATATGCTGGACACCATGATCCAGTCCGATATGCTCTTAAAGCTGGACAAATCCAAGGTGACAAACTACGGCAACCTGGACCCCGCCTTTATGAGCAAGTATTATGACCCCTCCAACGAATACACGGTTCCCTACGCCGCGGGCAGCCCGGTTCTGATCTGGAATCCCGACGCCTCCCCCGCCCTCTCCTCCTTCTCCGACCTGTGGGACGCCTCTCTGGCCGACAAGGTGGTGCTGCTGGACGATATCCGGGTCATCCAGGGCTTTACAGCCCAGTCCCTGGGCTATGATCTCAACGAGACCGATGCGCAAAAGCTGGAGGAGGTCAAAAACCAGCTGATTAAGCTCAAGCCCAATATCAAGCTGTTTGATTCCAATACCCCCCACAACGCCCTGATCAGCGGCGACGCGGCCGCCGGCTTCATGTTCTGCTCCCAGGCCGCCACCGCCCTGGCTGAAAATCCCGATTTGCAGATCGCCTTTCCCTCCGAGGGCGCCGGCTTCGGCATCGACTGCATCGCCATCCCCGCCGCCGCCCCCAACGTGGACAATGCCTATGCTTTCTTGAACTTCATTCTGGAGGGCGAAAACAGCGCCATGGCCAGCGAGGGCATCTATTATATTTCCTGCAACCAGGCGGCCGACGCCTATTTGTCCGACGCCTTTAAAAACAACGAGGCCGTCTATCCGCCTGCGGGCGTTATGGAAAAGGCCCAGTTCATCCTCTCCCTGGACGACGCGACCACCCAAATCTACACCGACAACTGGACGGCCTTTAAAAACAGCTGATGAACCAGGTGCATGAATGCGGCCTCAAATGTGTGACGCTGGAGCATGTGGGGGTAAAGAAGGGCGGACAGACCTTGCTGGACGACGTAAATTTGGAACTGCACTGCGGCGGGATCACCGCCGTCATCGGGGCCAACGGCGCAGGCAAGACCACCATGCTCCGGGCCATCCTGGGGGACCAGCGGCATACCGGGCGGGTGCTCTTCTCCGACCACAACGGCAATGAAGTGAGCAGCATCAAGATCGGATACGTGCCCCAAAAGCTGGATTTTGATATCTCCTCCCCCGTGAGCGTCACCGATCTTTTCAGCGCGGTGCGCGCCCGGCGGCCGGCCTTCTGGGGGGCGGGCAGACGGCATAAGGAGCACATAAGTAAGCGGCTGCGGGAGGCGGGCTGCGAGAACCTTTCCAGCCGCCGGCTGGGAGAATTGTCCGGAGGCGAGCTGCAGCGCATCATGCTGGCTCTGGCCCTGGACCCCATCCCCGATCTGCTGATTCTGGACGAGCCGGTTTCAGGGGTAGACGCCGGCGGTTTGGACCAGTTTTACAAGACCGTCTCCGAGCTACGTCTGCACTATCACATGGCCATTATCTTGGTCTCCCACGACCTGGAGCTGGTGGCCCGGTACGCCGACAACGTGGCCCTGATCGGCGGGCGGCTGCTGGCCTTTGGCCCCCCGGAATACGTCTATGCCACAAAGGAATTCAAGGACGTGTTCGGCGGCCTGCGCCTCTCTCCGAAAGGGGGCCGGCGGTAATGGATTTTGTCTATCGGTTGCTGGATGCGCTCCCCTTTGCCTTTTTGTCCAGCGGCTTTATGAAAAACGCCCTGCTGGCCGTCCTCTTCAGCTCGATCCTATTCGGCATGATCGGCACCCTGGCCGTGGACAACAAAATGGCCTTTTTCTCCGACGCCTTGGGCCACTCGGCCATGACCGGCATCGCCCTGGGGGTGGTGCTGGGGGTGCGCAACGAGCTTATCTGCCTCATTGCCTTCGGCGTGCTCATGGCGCTTCTGATCAACAGGGTCAAGGCGGGCGGCACCGCCTCCACCGATACGGTTATCAGCGTCTTTTCCTCCACAGCGCTGGCCCTGGGGCTTTTGTTGCTCTCCAAATACCAGGGGGTCAACAAATATTCCTCCTATCTGGTGGGGGATATTCTGTCGGTCAGCCGGCAGGAGGTGGCGCTGCTCTTCATCGCCCTACTGGTCGTGGGAGGGGGGTGGTGCCTAACGTACAACCGGCTGCTGCTGATCTCGGTCAACCGCTCCCTGGCCGCGTCCCGGGGCGTTAGGGTGACCCTGTACGAAAATATTTTTTCGATTATGGTGGCTGTGGTGGTCATGCTGTCCATCAAATGGGTGGGCGTGCTGCTCATCAACTCCCTGCTTATCCTCCCGGCCGCGGCCGCCCGAAATATCGCCCGGAGCGTCCGGCAGTATCTTCTCTTTTCGGTGCTTTTCGCGGTGGCGTCGGGACTGGGGGGGCTGATCGCCTCCTGGTATCTGGCCGCCTCCTCGGGGGCCACCATCGTCATGATTGCCGCCGGCATCTTTTTTGTCACCTACCTGTCCCGACGGCTGTTCGGCCGATAAATTGTATCGTAAGGGCCGGCGCAAAAGCGCCGGCCCTTATCTTGTGTCCTCCCTCTACCCTTGGACGCTCTCCCCTACCCTCGGGCACTCTTCCCTACCCTTGTGCGCTCTTCCCTACCCTTGGACACTCTCCCTACCCTTGTGCACTCTCCCCTACCCTTTGACACTCTCCCTACCCTTGGACGCTCTCCCCTACCCTTGTGCGCTTTCCTCTACCCTCGGGCACTCTTCCCTACCCTTGGACGCTCTCCCCTACCCTTTGACACTCTCCCTACCCTTGGACGCTCTCCCCTACCCTTGTGCGCTCTCCCTCTACCCTTGTGCACTCTCCCCTACCCTTTGACACTCTCCCCTACCCTTGGGCACTCTCCCCTACCCTTTGACACTCTCCCTACCCGGGGGTGTTCTCCCAATTGGTCGCCGCCATTTCTCCGGGCGCATCGGCGGTTCAAGGAGAAACCAGCTCTTCCCGGTCCGTACATACCCAACCCCCGGGCAGAAGGCAGGCGTTTTCTTTTGCCTTGACAAGAACGTTTGTTCTGTGTTATACTAAGTACAGAACTGATGTTCCAAGGAGGTGGCTGTTGTGGATACCATGGAAAAACTCACTATATTATCGGCCTCGGCCAAGTATGACGCGGCCTGTACCTCCAGCGGGTCGGACCGTTCGGCGACCCCCGGCACTATCGGCAACGCCACGGCCTGCGGCATTTGCCACAGCTTCGCCGGGGACGGACGGTGCATCTCCCTTCTCAAGGTGCTCATGACCAATTCCTGCATCTACAACTGTCAGTACTGCGTCAATCGCCGTACCAACGACACCCCGCGGGCCACCTTCACCCCTCGGGAGCTGGCCGACCTGACCATCCGGTTTTATCGGCGCAATTATATCGAAGGGCTGTTTCTGAGCTCGGGCGTCCTGCGGAACCCCGACTATACCGTGGAGCGCATGATCGAGACCCTGCGTATTCTCAGGGAGGAGTACCGTTTTGGCGGCTATATCCATGCCAAGGCCATTCCCGGGGCCGACCCTGCCCTGCTGTCCCGGATGGGGCTGTTGGCCGACCGGATGAGCGTCAATATTGAACTGCCCTCCCAGCAGAGTCTGCGGCTGCTGGCGCCGGACAAATCCAAGACCGATATTCTAGGGCCCATGGGCTTTATTTCGGGACGCATTGGGGAAAGCAAGCAGGAGCTGGCGCGGTACCGGCACGCCCCCGCCTTCGCTCCCGCCGGCCAAAGCACCCAGATGATCATAGGGGCCACGCCGGACACCGATTTCCAGATTCTCACCCTTTCGGAGGCGCTTTACAAGAAGTACCGGTTGCGGCGGGTCTTTTATTCGGCCTATATGCCGGTTTCTGATA
>DXVY01000052.1:4630-9113 GCA_019417145.1 Clostridiales bacterium | reverse complement strand
ATCTTCTGGCTCTGGGCGCCCGCGCCGGTCAGGTTCTTGGTATACGGAGCGTTTGTATCCAGAGAGAACTGTCCCAGGGCCGATTCCCGCTCCACCGACTGCCACATGCCGCTGACCGCGCCCTCGGAAGTGGGAATCTGGATCTGCTGCTCTTCTCCGCCGGCCGCTTTAAACACGATATTCTTATATTTACCCGATCCGGACCAGGCGCGGAAGGCCATGGCGCCCGAGGTGACCGAGGCGGCGGTGGCGTAATCCCCCGCCTTGGTGCCGTTTACATACACGGCGATGTTGTCCCGGGTGGTTTCCACCTTCAGGTTGACCCATTCGCCCGGCCGGGCATCACATGCAAAGGTCTTGACGCTGCCCGCGTCATAGTTGTTCTCGTGGCGCGCAACCTTTACGCTGCCATTTTGCAGGCCCACTTCATAGCCGTAGAAATTATCGGATCCGGGGCCGGCGTTGCTGGTTTTGACGATAAAGCCCACCGGGCCTTCGCCCTCGAACCACACGTCGGCCGAAAATTCGCCGCTCTCACATACCGTATCGTCCAGCACCAGCTTGGGGCCGTTGTTCTGCTGGGCCACCGTGATGATATTGCCATACGTGGGGTCCTGCTCAATCTGCCAGCTGCCGCCGGCCGGCGTGAATCCGGGCGCCAGTTTCTCGACCGGCTCGGCAAAGCTCTCGCCGTAGACCATCTGGGACCAGATGCCGCCGTACAGCTCGTGGTTCACGTCCTCCATACACGCGCCGTACAGATAGGGGCTGACCTCTCCCGTGACGTCGGAAGCGTCCACCTCCAAATAGGCGTCCGCGCCGTACTCCTTCTCCAGAACGTCCGACACCACGTCGCCCGCCGCATCGGTGACATACGCTTTGTAGGTGTGTCCCTCGGCGTACTCCATCCCCTCGGCCGTCCAGACCTGCGGCAGGGACTGGCCCCGCTCGGCGACCACCTCGTCCACCTTTTCACCGGCGGCGTCATAGGCCTCGATCACCGTCTTATACGCCTGGTCGGTCTCCCGATACAGATGGGTCTCGGCCGACAGGGAACCGTTCTCGGTCATCAGCTCCAGCCGGATAAAATCGTCGTCCAGCTGATAGAGATTCTCCGCCGGAATAATGGTCTTTGGGCCGGAGGGTGTCTTCCAGAGGAGCTGCATGGTGCCCCCCAGCTCGCCGTTGTAATACTCGATTTCGATGGTGTGATAGCTGCCGGACCGCCAGTTAAACCTGGCCGAAGACTCAAAGGGCAGGTGCGGCCCCGCGTCGTTGATGGCTAACTCGCCGTCGATATACACCTTTGCGCCGTCGTCCACATTGGTGTAGATGGTATAGTCGCCCCCTTCGGGCGCAAAGATCTGTCCCACCCAGCGCACCGAGAAAAACTCCAGGTCATCCAACCCGGTGGGCAGGTTGTCCTCGGTCCATGCGTGATCCACCGTGGACTCCAGCACGCTGGTGGAGTAGGACTGCAAAGCCTGGTCGCTGTAGTACTCCGCCCAAAGCCCATTCAGCGCCATCGGGCCCTCCGCCGCGGCCGGAAAGGCCAGGGGCAGACCGGTCACCGCCATGGACGCCGCCAGCGCCGAGCTGAGCAGGACTCGTATTTTACCCTTCATTTCATACGCCTCCTAAATCCTTCGATATTCGTTTTTGCACGATATTATCGTTAACGTTATCGTTAATGATACTATACCAGAGTCCCATTCCCGCGTCAATATCCAAATGCAAATTTAGTGTAATTCCTCATGATATCATCTGAATTTTTATGCTGAATAACCAAACCGGCAGCCCGCTTATAAAGGCGAGCTGCCGGTTTATTGCCCGTTAGGACAGGACGATGGTCATATAGGAGTAGGCGGGCGCCTCCAGCGCCATGCGCCCCTGCGTCACGGCCGCCTGCCGATGCACCGGCACGACCTTGCAGGGCTGGACGGCGGTATTGGCGGCCAGCACCGAATCGGCCGCCAATAGGCTGATCTGCGCCTGAGAGGCGGAAAGATTTTCCAGCATAAGCTCCACCTGGCGGGGCGAATCGGTCAGGTTGATCAGCTTGACCGAAGCTTTTCCCCCGTCCTCGCTACAGGCGGCGGTTATATCCAGGCCGTCCGCCTCCCCCTCCACCGTCCAGGCGGCGAGGCAGGGCAGATGGGCGGACGCCGCCATCTGGGTCACGTATCCCGGCGGCTGCAGCCAGGCCTTGTGGCTGTCCATAAACAGCAATCCCTGGTCCCAGCCATTGTCATTCTGGCCGTCCACCTGTAGGCAGTTGGCCGAGGTGATGATGGGGAAGATATAGCCCAGCCGTTCGCCCCGGTTGATAGCGTAGGCATTGGACAGCGCCCGGTGCAGGTCATGCTCGTTGGCGTTGAGCTCAAAGCAGGGCAGTCGGAATTTTGCATCCGGAGAAAGCTTTTGCAGCTGATCAAACAGGGTGACGGCCACATCCATAAAGTTGACCGGATCGTTCGGCCGGCCGCTCCAGATATGGATATCAAACCAGATTTCCCGGCCGTTGGCCGCGGCCAGGTCCAGCATGGCCTTATGGGGGGCCAGGGTGGTAATGCCGCCGGCCGTATTGGTCAGGTGATAGGGGTCGGTGATGGGGTCTTTATAATCAAAGTCGCCCACCACCAGGATCACGTCCTTGGATTTCGCCCACACGCCCGGAGCCATGGCCATAAAGCGGGCGGCATAGGCGTCGTTGACCTTCTCCTCGTTGCCAAACTGGATAAAGGGCAGCTGGAAGGGCGCGGGATGCCCCATTTCGATGCGCTTTTGCACCCATTCGTTGCTCTCATCGGTCCCGATGGCGAAATCAATAAAGTCGGCCATATCCTCCGGCGTCTCATAGCTGTTGAAATCGGGCACCGCGGGGATGCCCAGCGCCTCGCACAGCTCCAGAAATTCCACGATGCCGAACCCGTAGGAGCCCCAGGGATACCACCAGGACTTGAAGGCCGGCCGATGCTCGGGCGCGCCCAGCATCCGCTTCCACCTATAGTCCCTGGCGTTGGCCATACAACCGCCGAAGCGCAGGACGGCCACCTTCTGCTCTATGAGTTTTTCGGCCACGTCTCTTCTGACCGGCAGTCCCTTGAAACGGCCCCATTCGCCCGGCTGCATAAAGACATAGCCCAGGTCCACGCTGCCGGGAGCCCGCAGTTCCAGGCTCAGCCGGCCGGTCACATCCGATTGAACGGGAGTGAGGAAAAACTCGTATTTGGAAAACCCGCCGGGGGCCAGCTGGACGGCCTGCTCGGCGTACCGCCGGGTCCCGTCCGCGCTTTCCATAACCACGTACAGGGTGGTCGGCGCGGACGTGCGGGCATACAGATATCCCTCATAGGGCTTGCCCTCCACAAAGTGCATGCCCATGCGGTTGAGCCCCATATTGTTGATACCGTAGGCGCCCTCCCCCGACAGGAAGGTAACGCGCTGGCTCTGCGAACCCTTAAAGGGATTTTCGGTCACAAAGGCGGTCTCGCCCCGGGCCAGGCCCCGCACGGTCTCACGCCAAGGAAGCCCCAGCTGGGTCTTGTAGGTGAACGGGGGCACGTCTATGCGCTGCTCCTCCTCTCCGGCCCGCTGGAATCGGATATTGCGGTACTTGATGCTACTGTTCCACGCCCGCAGACTCACCCCGCCCTCCCGGATGGGATGGGGGTCGGTATAACGGACGATTTCTTCCCCGTTTATGTAGGCGATCATGGTATCCTCGGTCATCTCCACCGCCAGGTTGACCCATTCCTTTTCAAAGGCCTTACAAGGATAATCCCCGATCATCTGGAAATCGTTTTCGTGCTTGGCCAGGCGCAGGATGCCCTCGCTATAGATCCCCACCTCATAGCCGATAAAGTTATTAGCCCCCTCCCGGACGTTGCTGGTCTTGATAACAAAGCCGTTGGGGCCCTCTCCCTCCCAGTACATATCCACCGAGACGCGGCCGGCCTTACATTCGGTGCCGTCCAGCACCATCTTGGGGCCGTCGTTCTGCTCGTCGGACACCAGCAGGTTGCCTCCCTGCCCGTCCGGCTCGGTTTTCCAAAAGCCGCCTCCGGCCGTAAAGCCGTTGGGAATAATCGCCTCGGCCGGCTCGGCAAAGCTTTCGCCGAAAATCATCTGGGACCAGATGCCGCCGTACAGCTCGTGGTTCACGTCCTCCATACACGCGCCGTACAGATAAGGGCTGATCTGCCCCTCCTTCTTTGATGCATCCACCCGGATGGTACACTTTTTCTCTGCCATGTCCTTCCCACCTTTACATTATCGTTAATGCTATTGCGGGTAAAATTATACTATATTTTCATCCCGCTGTCAATCGCAAACTGGGAAATATGGTGGCCGGTGGAAGCGATATCCGGCGGGGCGGCAAAAAAACGACAGGCGCTTTCGCGCCTGCCGGCGTTTTGGCCGATTCTGTTTTGGCTTTTGTATCGGCGGGGCGGCTGTATTCTTACAAAGCCGCCTATTTATT
>DXVY01000052.1:0-4620 GCA_019417145.1 Clostridiales bacterium | reverse complement strand
ATTTATTGGAGGTGATCGATCCGCCGGAGGCGTTGCTGTCTACCCTGCCGTTGGAATTCATCTCCGAGAGATTGGACTGGGCGCCGCTGACCATCTCGCTGACCTTGGATTCCACGCTGCTGAGCCCATTTTTGCCGTCGGAAATCAGGCTGCTCACCTTCTCCTCCGCCTTAGAGCAGGAAGCCAGCATACTGGCCGCCAGCAGCATGGTTGCAGCCAATGCGGCCGTCCTCGCTTTTTTATGATGCATAATTTAGACCTCCCTGTTTTAAAAATGCATACGTATATGCATTTATAGTATCCACAGCTTTTGGCCGCTCATTCATGCGCGGATACAAAAAACCAAAGGCTGTGGCGAGACCTAAGCATCCAACTTATTTTCCTGGAAAATTTTCAAATCTTTTTTGACGGCGCTTCCTTCGGCGCTTCCTTGCGACAGCCCTCTTTCCGCTCTCTGTCGCGCATACCGGCGGCCGCCTTTTCAAGGCCGCCCCACAGCCGGCCAGGGCCCGCGCAAAAAAGCGGCCCCGGAACCATTGTCCGGGGCCGCGTGATCTTGTGGATAAGGCTCAGTCGCCAAAGGGGAAGTCAAAGGTGGAATTATTGCCCGGCAGCTCTTCTTCCGCAGGCTGGAGGGTATAGCTGGAGGTTCCCCTGTCCTCCAGCAAAACGGCCGTCACAGTGATTTCCTGCTTGCCGGACGTATACACCCGAAAGGTCACCGTATCTCCGGGGGCGGCGTTCTCCAGCACTTCCAGCACCTCGCTGCCGTCGGTAATGGCCGTGTCGTTGATATGGGTCAGCACGTCGCCCACGTTCACCTTGCCCTTCAGGTCGCTGTCGTCGTTGACCGACACCACCTGCAGCCCTCTGGGCAGGCTGTTCAGCTTGGCGGTCACCGCGTCAATGGCCTGATAAGTGATACCCAGCTTGGCCCGTCCGGCCACATACTTGTTTTCGATCAACGAATCCACTACCGTCTTCATGGTGGTGGTCGGGATGGCAAAGCCGATGCGCTCATAGGATTCCCCCACATACTTCCAGGAGGTGATGCCCACGACCTGCCCGTACATATTCACCAGCGCGCCGCCCGAATTGCCCGGGTTGATGGCCGTATCGGTCTGGATAAACTTCATGGAGTAGCTGGAGGCGTTGGCGATGCGGCGGTCCACCGCGGAAACCACGCCCTGGGTAGCCGAAAAGGCCAGGGTCTGCCCGCCGGGATTGCCGATGGCCATGACCGCCTCCCCCACCTGCAGCTCATCCGAATTGCCGAAGGTAGCGGCCGGCAGGCCCGAAGCTTCCACCTTGAGCACCGCCAGATCCGAGCGGGAATCCCCCGCCACGTAGGTCGCGTCATATTCACTGCCGTCGGCCATGAGGATCAGAAACTTGGGGTCGGGGATATCGGCATAAATATGGTCGTTGGTGACGATATAGCCGTCCTCGGTATAAATGACGCCGCTGGCCTGGGCGCGGCTATCCGTATCCTGTTCGCTGTATACCTCGATACCCACCACCGAGGGCATGACCGCCTCAAACACATAGGTGGCGTTTTGATTCTCCTCGTCCGTTATGGTACCCTCCGGCTTGGAGGCAAGATCCACCTGCGCGTGGGTTCCGCTGCTCTCGGCGCCTGATCCCGATCGGCCGGCAAAATAACCCCCGGCGGCCACGGCGCAAAGCAGAAGCACGCCCACCAGAATGGCACAGAAGATCCACAGTCCCTTTTTAGGCACCGGCTCGGATTTTTTCTCCTCCACCGGCGAAATCTCAATCTCCGGCTGGCTCCGGACGGGATCGTAGGGCTGGGCGGTGGCAAACCCGCCGCCTGCGGTATAGCTGGCGCCCTGTCCCCCGTTTCCGCCATAAGGACCGCCGTAGTCTCCGCCCGGCGCCGTATATCCCGAGGGACGGCCGCCGGCCGGATAACCGCCATAACCCCCGGGCTGTCCGTTATAGCCCCCCGGCTGGCCGGCAGGCTGCCCCTCAAAGGGCGGTTGCGGAGGTCTTACGTTCGGCCGGCCGTATGGCCCCGCCGGACCGCCGGGCTGATCCGTTCCCGACGGCGCCGGTCCCTGGGGCCGCCCATACGGAGACGGCTGTCCCGCCTCCCGGCCGGCGGGAGCCGATGTCCACCCCTGCTGTCCGGCGCCGTCGACAGACGGGGAAGCTGGACCGGTTTGCGGCCCCTCGCCGGGAGCGGGCTGGGTCGCCCCCTCCACGCTTCCGGCGGCGGGGGTATATTCGCCGGACACCGGCTCCTGGACATCCGTCCTCTCCCCTGCGTCGACCGCGGGGGAAACGGCCGCAGGCGCGCCGGACACGCCTTGGTCCACGCTCTCATTTGCACTCCCGTCCGCCCGGGCGACCACCCCTTGGGCGGCCTCCGGTTCCATTTCCGGCGCGGCGTCCGCCGGCCGGGCGGCCTCCTTATCCTCTCCCGCGAAGGGAATCTCGCCAAATTCTCGCATACAGACATCCTCCCGTGCTTACTGGAATTCTTTAGAAACCTGGCTATATCTACAGTATGGGCTTTCATGCGCCCATCTATCAGCCCTGCTGCTCCTTTTTGCCCCTGCCGCTTTTATGCCCCTTGGGTAACTCCGGGGCGGGCGGATCGGGATGGATAGGCAACCGGACCTCAAACTCGGTATACTCTCCCACCGTGCTGCGCACGGTCACGCTTCCGCCGTGGATATCCGCTATGGTCTTGACCAGATAAAGCCCCAGCCCGGTGCCGCTTTTGTCGGCCGACCGGGATTTATCGGTCTTGTAAAAACGATCGAACACATGGGGCATATCCTTGGGCGCGATACCCTCGCCGCTGTTGCGGATACGCAGGTGGACAAGTCCCCGGGTATCCCGGTCCACCGCCAGGCGGATATAGCCCTCCCGATCGGTAAACTTCACGGCGTTATCCACCAGATTGTAGACCACCTGATGAATCAGATCGCGATCGGCCAGGATACGGATATCCTCCATATCCTCCAGCCCCTCTATGCGCAGCTGCTTGGCCTCGATGCGCTGTTCAAAGGAAATAACCGTGGTCCGCACCACCTCGGTCAAATTGAAGTCGGTCTTATTGACCTTCATCTCCCCCGATTCCAATTTGGCCAGGCCCAGCATGGCCCGCACCAGGCGGGACAGACGCCCTATCTCGTCCGAAACCAGCCGTAGGTAATAGTCCTGCCGTTCGGGCGGAATCGTGCCGTCCAAGATGCCGTCGATAAAGCCGCCGATGGAGGTCATGGGGGTCTTGAGCTCGTGGGAGACGTTGGCCACAAAGCTGCGGCGCATGCTCTCAAGCTGGGCCAGGGAATTGGTCATTTGGTTAAAGGCAATGGACAGCTCGCCGATTTCGTCGTCGCTCTCCACCGGAATACGCTTGGAAAAATCCCCCTTGGCCATGCTGCGGGCCGCCTCGGACATCAGCCGCAAGGGCCGGGTCAACCGCATGGTCATGGCGTATACGGCAAAAAACATGAGCACGATGGGTATGCAGGCCGAAAAGAGGAAAATGCGGAAAATCTGGTTGAAAAAGGCCTTCAGACTGGCCGCCGGCGAGGAGGCGAACACCGCCCCGATCACGCCGCCGTCGCTGTCCGCCAGCGGTACGCCGCAGGTATAGTAGGGCGAGGCGTATAGGCCGTTTAGCGTCCCCACCTCATAGTACTCCCCCGCCAGGGCCTGCTGCATAACCGTATCGGTCAGCCGGGCAACCGTGTGGGGACAGCGCCCCTCCCGCATGAACTGGTCGCAGCTGCACAGGACAGGGGCGCCCTGCGTATTGGCTACAAAAATATTGGCGTCGATGGAACGGGAAACCATCGCCAGGGCGTTGCCCATGTCCGCGGCGGACGCCGGAAAGTCCTCGGCTTTGATGACGTCGGTCATGTTCTCGCTGACCGTACGGCTGGTCTCAAACAGCAGGTCCCGCCGGTCCTGCGCCAGAAAGCCGCTGACCCAGATGCTCAGGATCACGATGAGAAAGGCAAAGCTCAACAGGATGATCACGGCGTTGGTAAAAAAATATTTTTTAAATAGATTGAATTTCATGTCCGCCCCGCTCCAGGCCTATTTTACTTCAAATTTATAGCCCACGCCCCATACCGTTTTCAACGACCAGTTGGGGGACACGCCCTCCAGCTTCTCCCGCAGGCGCTTGACGTGCACGTCCACCGTTCTGGAATCGCCGTAGTAATCAAAGCCCCACACCTCGTCCAGCAGCTGGTCCCTGGTATAGACCCGGTTGGGATTGCTGGCCAGGTGGTAGATCAGCTCCAGCTCCTTGGGAGGGGTATCGATCTGCTTGCCGTCCACGATCAACTCATAATTGGTCAGGTTGATGACCAGCTTATCGTACCGCACCTCCTTGACGCTGCCGCTGTCCTCCGGGTTGGAACGGCGCAACACCGCCTTCACCCGGGCCACCACCTCCTTGGCGTCAAAAGGTTTGACCACATAGTCGTCCGCACCCAGCTCCAGACCCAGGACCTTGTCAAAGGTCTCGCCCTTGGCGGTAAGCATGATAATGGGCGTGGAAGAGGTCTTGCGGATTTCCCGGCAGACCTGCCAGCCGTCCAGCTTGGGCATCATGATGTCCAGCAGGATCATGTC
>DXVY01000051.1 GCA_019417145.1 Clostridiales bacterium | reverse complement strand
ACAACTACACAACTGCACAAGCGGCAGCCCCCCTGGTTATCCAGGGGGGCTGCTTCACTCTGTATAAATTATTTTCAATTCTTTAAAATTTATAAACTGCGTGTTTTTTTCGTTGGACATGTTAGCCGCTTGTGCCGGCCAGGGAAACGGCGGATTTCTTTGACTTGCACGATGAGGCTGCACTACATTTGCAAGGCAGATACCGTCGCAAAAATTTTTCCAACCGCATGCCTGCCGCGCTTAAGGCGCCCCAAAATACAGAATACAATAAGCAGACCTGACCGCCGATATTTAAGGGTATATTACTGTAATCCCAAATGTCCATGTGCAGCCAAAGGTTGCATACGCAGCCGAACAGAAGCTCTACCCCTGTAATAAGCGCGCCGCCGGCCAAGCATTTACGCCAAAGCGGCGCATTTTCCATTTTTTGCCCTATGGGACCTAGTAAGCGCAGGCAGATTCCTCCGGCCAGCAGCATCGCCCAGTGTGTGTTTCCCCTCCAGGCTACCTCGATAAGTCCATATCCTATTGCGCCGGTACCGAATACGATTCCATCGGCTACGGGCTTTGGAAGGGATTTTGTAAATGCCGGGGAAAACGCACGGGGCTGTTTCGGCCTGGCAGATGAAAGAGTTATCATAATACGCTACCGTCCTTTAAAATAATATGCTGAAATGCGCTGGCATTTACAAGGCATATTGTTTCCGTTGACGGCTTAACTTAATCCTGTATATTGGTGGCAAGACAGTAAAAAAATAAAAACTCCGGGTAAATCATACGCATATAAATTGACATAGGGCGCCTAGCCAAAGGCTATCAAAACAAGTCCTTTTCTCAAAGAAGGGGTTTAGGTACGACTTGGCCGACTCTCCAACTCTTTTGCAAAAGGACGCTGCGGTTCTCTCCCATTCCGCTATTGCGTTATTGTTTGCCATAGGAACGGCCGATCATGAAAATGCCCACCAGCATTTCCCCTACAGACAGTCCCATCATTAAGCCGGCAATAAAATCTTTAAAGTCTGTTCCTCCTATGGACTGGGAAAAAGCGATCAGCGCCATACCCATAGCTATGAGCACGATTCCCAATAAAGATGATTTTTGCCTTTCTAACCGCTGAATGCGTTCTAGCATATCTAATATTTGCTGTTGGTTCGATTCCTGGGTCGCACCGTCTTCTTTTTCTTCCCCGTCGATTAGTTCGGCTACGGTGATCTCCAACGTTTTGCATAGGTCATTGATAATGCTGTAAGCTGGCGCACACTTTCCGCATTCCCATTTTGATACGGTTTTGTTTGAAATGCCGAGCCTTTCGGCAAGCTGCTCCTGTGTCAGATTTTTTTCTTTTCTTTTTTGCGCTATAAATTTTCCGCTTTTTACTTGGTTCATTGCCATACCCCCCGCGTAGTTTTACATATGCATTTTAACAGATAATGCTTTAAACAAACACCCCTTTGCAAGAGAATAGGCGTGGATTTCGCTGTTTTGGTTAAGAAAGTAGAAAGAGAATCGGCCTGTTTGCCCTTATTTGTTGTATGATCCTAAGCCCAAAGGGCAGCTTGCTTCAGGTATGGTTTGATAAGATGAAAAATATGGCTTGGACCGTCTGGATTTCAGGTTGTCGCTGCTTGCGCAGGCGACCGCTTTATGATACAATATTTAAGAATAGACACTTGACGAGGACGATTTGGAGGGACCTCTGACTTAGAAACTCTATTTCGAAAGGTAGGAAATCCATGGAGCAAAAACAAAAGGGCGATGTGCGTCCTATCGGCGTCTTTGATTCGGGATTGGGCGGCCTTACCATGGTGCGGGAATTTGTGGAATATCTGCCGGATGAGAACATTGTATATTTTGGCGATACCGGCCGGGTTCCCTATGGCAGCCGCAGTCCCCAGATCATAGAAAGATATGCCCGGCAGGATGAACGCTTCCTTTTATCCAAGGATGTAAAAATGATTATTGCAGCCTGCGGTACGGTCAGCGCCGTTGCCAGCCATACGAAATATGATCTGCCGGTTCCCTTTATCGAAGTGGTATCGCCGGCGGCGGAGGCGGCGGTCAAAGCCTCTGCCTCCGGTAGAATCGGCGTTATCGGAACCAGCACGACCATTTCCAGTGGAAGTTATTCTAAGCATATAATGGCTCTGCGTCCCGACGCGCAGGTTTTTACCAATGACTGTCCTCTATTTGTTCCCTTGGTGGAGGCCGGTTGGATCCAGGAAGACGACCCTGTGGTGGTGGAAACGGCGCGACGGTACTTGCGGCCTATAGCAGAGGCGGATGTGGATACCTTAATTCTAGGATGTACCCATTATCCGGTATTAAGTAAAATTATTGGCGGCATTATGGGGGAAAGGGTCACCCTGATCAACACCGGCCGTACGGCAGCCATGGCGGCTGCGGACTATTTAGCGGCACACCATATGCTCAATACCTCCGGGAATGAGCGACGCTGCTGTTATTATGTCAGCGATCGCACCGAATCCTTTTCCCAGGTGGCGTCAATCCTGCTTGGTCGGGAGATCGGGGATCGTGTGGAGCGGGTGGACATTACCATGTACTAAGCTGGGGGAAGGAAACCGATTGATGAAGGATGTTATTATAACCATAAAGGGTACCCAGGATGTGGACGGGGAGCGGGAGGTTATCGAACTGACTACCCTTGGCAAGCTGGGACAGAAGGATGGCAAGTGGTATATCACCTATCAGGATCACGCCTTTGCCGACAGCGTCAGCGCCGGCGACGTGGCCGGCGGAGACCCTTACGACAGCGGTCCCTATGAATACGGCGGGGCGGAGGATCGGGACTATGATCCCGGAGATGCTCAGGCCGCTCAGGAGGACCTGATGCGGGCCGCCCGGGAAAAGGTGACCACTATGCTGAAGATTGAGGAAGAAACCATGGTCACCATGCAGCGCGTGGGCGGCCTGCGCAGTCGGCTGACGGTGGAGAAAGGCCATCGCCACATGAGCCACTACGATACCGGTTACGGCGAACTGATGGTGGGTGTGTTTGGCGAGCAGATTCAAAATCAGATGGGCAGCGGCGGGGGCCGACTCTTTATGAGCTATACCATCGACGTCAATCACAGCCTGGTCAGCCGCAATCAGGTGGAAATATTCGTAAAGGAAGCGGGAGATGTATCATGTCCATGTTAGTATATAAAACGGTTGAGGATATCAGGGAGGTCGTTTTGACCGCGGCCGGCAAGGCGGTGGCGGACGGGAAATTCCCCGCGGAGCCCCTGCCGGCCTTCGGGGTGGAAATCCCCGCCGACCGCAGCCATGGCGATTACGCGGTCAACGCGGCCATGGTCTGGGCCCGGGCACTGAAAAGCGCCCCTCGCAAGATTGCGGAAACCATAATGAAATACGCGGATTTTTCCGGTACCTATATTGATCGCTGGGAGATTGCCGGGCCCGGATTTATCAATCTGTTTTTAAGCGACCGGTTTTATGCCGGCGTGCTGGAAGAGATAAAGGAACGGGGCGAGGCGTACGGCGCGTCGGAACTGGGCAAGGGCCAAAAGGTCATGGTGGAGTTTGTATCGGCCAATCCCACCGGCCCCATGCACATCGGCAACGCCCGGGGCGGCGCTTTGGGAGACTGCCTGGCCGCCGTGCTGGAAAAGGCCGGATACCAGGTAACCAGGGAATTTTACGTGAATGATGCGGGCAATCAGATTGCTAAATTCGGCGCGTCCCTGTCCGCTCGGTATTTACAGATCTATAAGGGAGAGGAAAACATTCCTTTCCCGGAGGACGGCTACCAAGGCGAGGATATTAAGGTGCGGGCGGCGGAATTTGCCCAACTCAATGGGGATAAATATGTAGACGCCGATGAGGAAACCCGCCGGAAGGCTTTAGTGGACTATGCCCTACCCCGTAATGTGGAGGGGTTGAAAAACGACCTGGCCGCCTATCGGATTCACTATGACGTCTGGTTCTCTGAATCCTCCCTGTACGAGGGCGGCGAGTTGGAAGAAGTCCTTGCAGAGATGAAAAAGCGGGGCCTGACCTATGAGAAAGAAGGAGCGCTTTGGTATAAGGCAACCGAGCACGGCGGAGACAAAGACGAAGTGCTGGTGCGCGCCAACGGCAACCCCACCTATTTTGCCGGCGATATCGCCTATCATCACAATAAGTTTGCGGTGCGCGGTTTTGACAAGGTGATTAACGTATGGGGCGCCGATCACCACGGCCATGTGGCCCGGCTGAAAGGAGCTATGGACGCCATCGGCCTGGACGGCGGTAAGTTAGATATTGTTCTTATGCAGCTGGTGCGTCTGATGCGGGACGGCGAGGTCGTGCGGGTATCCAAGCGGACGGGTAAATCCATCACCCTGAAAACCCTGCTGGACGAGGTGCCGGTGGATGCCGCCCGGTTTATCTTCAATATGCGGGAACCCAATACCCATCTGGAATTTGATCTGGATCTGGCGGTGGAGCAGTCCAGCCAGAACCCGGTTTATTATGTACAGTACGCCCATGCTAGGATCTGCAGCCTGTTTAAAAACCTCAAGGCCGAGGGCGTGGAGCCCAGGGCCTGTACCGGGGAAGAACTGGCGGCTCTTACCGCCCCGGAGGAGCGGGAGCTGATCCGCCACCTGGCCGGCTTTACCGGGGAAGTGGAGGCGGCCGCCAAATCCTATGATCCCGCCCGGATGACCCGATATGTGCTGGATCTGGCCACCCTGTTCCATAAATTCTATACCGCCTGCCGGATCAAGGGGGAGGCCGAACCCATTATGCAGGCCCGTCTCCAGTTGGCGGCTTCGGTTGCTTCTGTGCTGCGCATCGTTTTGGGTATGCTCAAGATCGATGCGCCGGAAAGCATGTAAAGAAAATATACAAGGGCTGTTTAGCACAGCCGCGGCCCTGTGGAAATACAGCCGCGCACAGGGAAGGCATTCGCCAGCGGCGGCGAAAGAAAGTTAAGCTATGGATGATGTGCATTTGCGTCTGCCTCTGATTCTGGATGGGGCGACGGGTACCAATCTGGAGGTTTTCGGCTTTCGGCCCGACGACTGTCTGCCCTTATTTGCCCAAAAGCATAAAGCGGAAGTGACGGCTTTGCAAAAGGCTTATGCGGCGGCCGGCGCGGGGGCGGTGCTGGCCCCCACCTTTGGGGGGAACCGGACGGTTTTGCAGCGCTTTGATTTTTCGGGCGATGTGGCTGGCCTGAACCAGGAACTGACCGCCGCCACCCGGCGCGTGGTGGGACCGGATGTGTTGGTGGGTGGGGATCTTTCCATGACCGGCCAACGGCCGGCGCCCTTCGGGGAGATTCCCTTCCGGCAGATTGTGGACGATTACGCCGCGCAGGCGGCGGGTATCGCGGCGGGGGGCGCGGATTTTTTAATCTGTGAGGCCATGACCAATATGTGGGAGGCCAGGGCCGCTGTGCTGGGCTGCCGCAAGACCGGCCTGCCGGTTTTTATCACCATGTCCTTAAATGAGGATGACGAATCGCCGGAGGACCTGCCCTTTCTGTCCTTTATGGTCACCATGCAGGCCTTGGGCGCGGCTGCCGTGGGCATGAACAGCTTTACGGACTACGACCGGGCCGCCGCTCTGCTGGAGCAGGCCAGACGTTATGCGCAGGTTCCGCTGATTGTGCGGCCGGCGGCAGGAAAGCCGGGGAAAACCCTGGAGCCGGAAAGCTTTGCGTTTATCTGTGAAGGGCTTTATCACGCGGGGGCGGAGATGATCGGCGGCTGCAGCCGTACATCTCCTAGTCATATCGCCGCGCTGTCCGCGGCCATTGCCAAAACCGCTCCGCTGCCACCAGCCCAGCCGGAGGACGTCTGGGTGGCGGCCGATGACCGGGATGTTTATTTTCTCAACGACGATGACATTGTGCCCAGTGAGCCTATCCGGTGCGGATACGACATGGGCGAGGATTTGATCGAGATGGAGCGGCTGGAGGATGGCCTGGTCAACGCCGTGCGCATCCATGTGGACAGCGTGTCGGACGCGCTGCTTCTGGCCGAATACGCCTATATGTCCAAACTGCCCGTTATGATACAGTCCGACATCCCGGAGGCGCTGTGGGAAGCGCTGTTTTTATACCAGGGCCGGGCCCTGGTGGATTCTCAAAGTGAAATGGAGCCGGAAACGCTCCGCAAAATCGCCGCGGAATTCGGCGCTATCTTGTATTGAGCCGCCGCGTATACGGTTTATGGGAGAAAAAAATGAAAGTTGACCGAAAATGGAAAGGCGCGGGGAAGATTCTGGCTACCCTGCTCACGGCGGCGGTGTTCTTGCTGGCTCTGCCGCCTTTTTTTCGCGGGATCCAGAGCATCGGTTCCTTTTTCCCCATGGGCGTGGCGGCGGTTACGCTGTTCTTTCTCTGGAATAAGCCGCTGCGGGAAAGAATCAGGGCTGTAAAATGGAGCCGCGTCGTGTGGCGCGTCTGTTTGGCCGGTTATTTTGCAGGGCTTGCGGCTTTTGCAGTCCTGCTGGGAGTAATCCTCTCGGCCCAGGGAAACCGGCCGACGGAGGGAGGTCGGACGGTGGTGGTGCTGGGGTGCCAGGTGCGGGGAGAAGCGCCCAGCCTGATGCTCACAAAACGGCTGGAAGCCGCCCTCTCTTATCTGGAAGCTTATCCCGAAGCGCCCTGCGTGGTATCAGGGGGACAGGGGCCCGGGGAAGAAATCACCGAGGCCGAGGCTATGGCGCGCTGGCTGATCCAAAAGGGCGTGGCGCCGGAACGGATTTATAAAGAAACCAGGTCTACCAGCACCGAGGAAAACCTTCGGTTTTCCGCCGCTGTCATCCGGGAGGAGGGGCTGCCGGCGGATATTGCCATCGCCACCGACGGCTTCCATCAGTGGCGGGGCGGCTGGTATGCGGAAAAAAACGGCCTGTCGGCCAAAGCCCTCAGCGCCCCTACGCCCTGGTATCTGCAGGAATGCTACTATGTGCGGGAGGTCCTGGCCGTGGCCAAGACGCTGGTGCTGGGATAACAGAATAAAATGGGTTACACAAGGACGGGAGGAATGACTATGCATCAGCTTATGATCAAGGATGTCCGCATCGTGGATCCGGCGTCCGGTCGGGATACGGTGGGGGATATTTTCATAGAGGATGGAAAAATCGCGGAAGTAGGCCGGATAGACGGGGACAAGCTCGCAGATCATGTGATAGACGGCAGCGGCCTTATGGCGCTGCCCGGGCTTGTGGATATGCATGTCCATCTCCGTGACCCCGGCCAGACCCATAAGGAAACCCTGCATACCGGTGCGCTGGCCGCCGCCGCCGGCGGTGTCACCAGCCTTTTGGCCATGCCCAATACCGCGCCGGCGGTGGATACCCCGGCGGTATTGGAGGATATTTTAGAAAGGGCGGCAAAGGAGCCGGTGCGCATTTACCAATCGGCCTGCATTACCAAAGGTCTAAAGGGCGAGACGCCAACCGATCTGTCCGCCCTGGCCGCCGCGGGTGCGACCGCCTTTACAGACGACGGCCGCCCGGTGTACAATAGCCGCTATATGCGGGACGCGCTGGTTTCGGCGGCGGCGCTGGGCCGTCCCGTGGTCAGTCACTGCGAAGACCTGGAGCTGGCCGGGGGCGGCATCATGAAGGAAGGCCCGGTATCCGGGATACTGGGCGTGCGGGGTATTCCCAACGCGGCCGAGGATGCGGCTGTGGCCAGAGAGGTGGCGCTGGCGGCCTCCGCCGGCGTCCCGCTGCATATCTGTCATGTGAGTACGGCCGTTTCTTTGGCGGTGATCCGGGCCGCCAAGCGGGACGGTGTGCAGGTTACCTGTGAGACCGGCCCCCACTATTTTTGGTTTACGGAGGAGGCCCTTCTGGGCCGGGACGCGGATTTCCGCATGAATCCGCCCCTGGGCAGCGCCGCGGACAAAAAGGCGGTGATCGCCGCCCTGCTGGACGGCACCATAGACGCCATCGCCACCGACCACGCGCCCCATTCTCCTGCCGAAAAGGCGGATTTTGAAAAGGCGCCCAACGGCGTTGTGGGCATGGAAACCTCCCTGGCCGCCAGCTATACTGCGCTGGTAAAGACGGGGCTGATGGACATGGCCGACCTGGTCCGGCTGATGAGTTTGAACCCGGCCAGGATTCTGGGGATTCCCGGCGGCACGCTGGCCGAAGGCGCGCCGGCGGATCTGGTCCTTTTCGACCCGGAAGTCCGCTGGACCGTGGAGCCGGACAGGCTTCACGGCAAATCTCGCAATACCCCCTTTAAGGGCATGGAGCTGACCGGAAAGGTGCGTTGCACCATCTGCCGGGGACAGCTTGTGTTCCAGGATAAATAAATGCGGAATTTCCGCTCAGAATAAGAGGAGGCAGCTTATATGTCATTTGACCGTTTGATGGAAAAAATCGCCGCGCTGCAAAACCCCACCGTCGCCGGCCTGGATCCCAAGCTGGCTTTTATTCCCGATGCCGTGCAGAAGGAGGCTTTCTGCCGTTTCGGCCCCTCCCTGGAGGGGGCGGCCGAGGCGCTGTATCTTTTTAATGTGGGCCTCATTGACGCCTTGTGCGATATTGTGCCGGCGGTCAAGCCCCAGTGCGCTTATTATGAGATGTACGGCTGGCCGGGCGTCCGGGCGTTGGAACGCACCATCGCTTATGCCAGGTCCAAGGGTATGTTTGTGATTACCGACGGCAAGCGAAACGACATCGGCACCACCATGGAGGCCTACGCGGCCGCCCATCTGGGAACGGTAGAGGCTGCCGGCCGCACCTTTGCCCCCTTCGGCGGGGACGCTTTGACCGTCAACGGCTATCTGGGTTCGGATGGCGTTACCCCTCTGCTGAACATCTGTCGGCAGGAGGATAAGGGGATTTTTGTGTTGGTTAAGACCTCCAATCCCTCCTCCGGCGAGTTGCAGGATCAGATGCTGGGGGATAAAACGGTTTATGAAACCATGGGGGCGTTTTGTGAGAAATGGGGAGAACAGCTCCCCGGTAAGTACGGCTATTCGGGCGTGGGCGCTGTGGTAGGGGCCACCTATCCCGACCAGCTCAAAGAGCTGCGGGAAAAGCTGCCCCACACCCTTTTCTTGGTGCCGGGCTACGGCGCCCAGGGCGGCGGCGCGGCCGACGTAGCGGGGGCCTTTGACGCCAAGGGCTGCGGGGCCATTATCAATTC